>NZ_JBEZIX010000004.1:0-238115 GCF_040651315.1 Streptomyces sp. NPDC048506 | reverse complement strand
CTTCCGTCGCCCTTGCCCCGTCCGCTCCTTGCGGATCTCGAAGTCCATCGCACCCCTTGAGCTGGGGTGTTGCAACGACTCCTAGAACCCAAGGCCGCGTACCGGGGCCCTCGCCGTCTGCACGGCCTGCTCTCAGCCGCCGAACTCCTCCAGGCCCTTGAGCGCCTGGTCCAGCAGCGCCTGGCGGCCCTCCAGCTCCCGGCCGAGCTTGTCGGCCTTGGCGTCGTTACCGGCCGCCCGGGCCGCGTCGATCTGCTTCTGGAGCTTGTCGACGGCGTCCTGGAGCTGACCGGTCAGCCCCGCGGCGCGGGCCCGCGCCTCAGGGTTCGTACGGCGCCACTCGGCCTCCTCGGCCTCCTGGATGGCGCGCTCGACGGCGTGCATCCGGCCCTCGATCTTGGGGCGGGAGTCCCGCGGGACGTGGCCGACGGCCTCCCACCGCTCGTTGATCGACCGGAACGCGGCCCGCGCGGCCTTCAGGTCCGAGACCGGGAGCAGCTTCTCCGCCTCGACGGCCAGCTCCTCCTTGCGGGTCAGGTTCTCCCGCTGCTCGGCGTCGCGCTCCGCGAAGATCTCGCCGCGTGCCTGGAAGAAGATGTCCTGGGCGCCGCGGAAGCGGTTCCACAGGTCGTCCTCGTGCTCGCGCTGGGCGCGGCCCGCCGCCTTCCACTCCGCCATCAGCTCGCGGTAGCGGGCCGCGGTGTTGCCCCAGTCCGTCGACTGCGACAGCGACTCGGCCTCGGCGACCAGCTTCTCCTTGGTCTTGCGGGACTCCTCGCGCTGCGCGTCCAGCGACGCGAAGTGCGCCTTGCGCCGCTTGGAGAACGCCGAGCGGGCATGCGAGAAGCGGTGCCAGAGCTCGTCGTCCGTCTTGCGGTCCAGCCGGGGCAGGCCTTTCCAGATGTCGACCAGGGCTCGCAGCCGCTCACCGGCGGCCCGCCACTGCTCGCTGGCCGCCAGCTCCTCGGCCTCGGTGACCAGCTTCTCCTTGGACTGCCGGGCCTCGTCGCTCTGCTTGGCCTTCTGGACCTTGCGCTCCTCGCGGCGCGCCTCGACGGTCTCGACGAGGGCGTCCAGCCGCTTCCTCAGTGCGTCCAGGTCGCCGACCGCGTGGTGCTCGTCCACCTGCTGGCGCAGGTGGTCGATCGCGGTCGTGGCGTCCTTCGACGACAGGTCGGTGGTCTTGACCCGGCGTTCCAGGAGGCCGATCTCGACGACCAGACCCTCATACTTGCGCTCGAAGTAGGCGAGGGCCTCCTCGGGGGTTCCCGCCTGCCACGATCCGACGACCTGCTCGCCATCGGCGGTACGCACGTACACGGTCCCCGTCTCGTCGACGCGGCCCCATGGGTCGCTGCTCACAGCGCCTCCTCCACATGATGCCGACGAGGGCGTGCGGCCCCCCGGCATCGTCCACAGTTTCTGTCCGGCAGGGCCGCGCCCTGGCCGGTCCGACGGGCCGTGTTGCGGGTGAGGGTGGTGGCCGTCGGATCAGGCACCCTACCCAACGCCAATCTAGGCGACCGGCGGTCGGCTGTCCGCATCCAGCACGACCGAAATTCCGCGGTTCGCACGCCGGGGCGACGGCCGACCGCCCGGCGTACCGGGCAGGTCAGGACTTGTCGACGGTCGCCCGGTCGATGACGACGGTGGCGTGCGGCGCGGTGTTGCCGGTCTGCGGGTCGGGTGCGGTGGCTCCGGCACCGGCGATCTTGCGCAGCACGTCCATGCCGCCGGTGACGGTGCCGAACGGTGTGTAGTTCGGGGGCAGCTTGCTGTCCTGGTAGACGAGGAAGAACTGGCTTCCGCCGGAGTTGCGGGTCTTGTCGTTCCTGCCGTCGTAGGTGTTCGCCATGGCGAGAGTGCCCGCCGGGTAGACACCGCCCTTGAGGCGCGGGTCCTTGAGGTTCTCGTCCGGGATCGTGTAGCCGGGCGTCCCGTTGCCGGTGGCCGTCGGGTCGCCGCACTGGAGGACGTAGATCCCCTGGTCCACCAGGCGGTGGCACCGGCTGTGGTCGAAGAATCCCTGGTGGGCCAGGAAGGCGAAGGAGTTGACCGTGTGCGGCGCCTTCGCCGCGTCCAGCTTCAGTCCGATCGTGCCGCAGGTCGTGTGCAGCGTGGCGGAGTAGGAGGCCTTGGTGTCGATCGACATCGCCGGCTCCTTCTTCCAGGTCTTCTGCGACGGGGAGCCCTGCGCCGGCTTGCCGCAGGGGTCCGTCGACGGCGCGGCCCGGTCGTCGCCGCCGGCGAGTCCCACGGAGGCGTACGCGGCGGCGCCGGCGGCCAGGGCGACGGCGACGGCGCCCGCGACGACCACATTGCGGTGCTTGGCCTTGCGCCGGGCCGTGGACCGTCGCTGTTGCTGGCGCGCGAGCTTCTCCCGGGCGAGCTGCCGCCGCCGCTGATCCTTGCTGACCACCGGTCGTCTCCTTGTCCGATCGTCCATCGCTGTCGTCCGCAGTGGCCGTACCGTATACGGTCCGCCGCACGGGGCGTCCGGCCGGAAACGCAATCCGCGCGACGCTGTCCGGGCAGCGGCAGCGGTTTACGGGTTCGCCCTGCCGGGAGTCCCGCCGGTAGGCTCTGGAGCTGCCGAGATGTCCGGGAGCGGTCCCGCGGACCGACCTCCACACCGACCTTTAAGGACGAACGTGCTGATTGCCGGGTTCCCCGCCGGGGCCTGGGGCACCAACTGCTACTTGGTCGCCCCCGCCGCCGGCGAGGAGTGCGTCATCATCGACCCGGGCCACCAGGCGGCCCAAGGAGTCGAGGACGCCATCGCGAAGCATCGGCTCAAGCCCGTCGCGGTCGTCCTCACCCATGGGCACATCGACCACATCGCCTCGGTCGTCCCCGTGTGCGGCGCGCACGACGTCCCGGCCTGGATCCACCCCGAGGACCGCTTCATGATGAGCGACCCGGGGAAGGCCCTCGGCCGTTCCATCGGTCAGCAGCTCATGGGCGAACTGACGGTGGGGGAGCCGGACGACGTCAAGGAGTTGAGCGACGGCGCCGTCCTGGATCTCGCCGGGATGGAGTTCTCCGTCGCGCACGCACCGGGCCATACGAAGGGGTCGGTGACGTTCAGGATGCCCGAGCAGGCGGACGTTCCGCCGGTGTTCTTCTCGGGCGACCTGCTGTTCGCCGGCTCCATCGGACGCACCGATCTGCCCGGCGGCGACCACGCCGAGATCCTCCGGTCGCTGGAGCGCGTATGCCTCCCGCTGGACGACTCGACCGTGGTCCTGTCCGGCCACGGCCCCCAGACCACCATCGGCCGCGAGCGCGCCACCAACCCGTTCCTGCGGGAGGTGGCCGCCGGCCTCGGAGACGGCCTCGGCGCCGCTCCACGACGAGGAATGTGACGAGAGCTTCGTGAGCACCTTCAAGGCCCCCAAGGGCACCTACGACCTGATTCCGCCGCAGTCCGCCACCTACCTTGCGGTGCGCGAGGCGATCGCCGCGCCGCTGAAGAACTCCGGGTACGGGTACATCGAGACGCCCGGTTTCGAGAACGTCGAGCTGTTCGCGCGCGGGGTCGGCGAGTCCACCGACATCGTGACCAAGGAGATGTACGCCTTCGAGACCAAGGGCGGCGACCGGATCGCGCTGCGCCCCGAGGGCACCGCCTCCGTGCTGCGCGCCGCGCTGGAGGCCAACCTGCACAAGGGCGGCAACCTCCCGGTCAAGCTCTGGTACTCCGGCTCGTACTACCGCTACGAGCGTCCGCAGAAGGGCCGCTACCGCCACTTCTCCCAGGTCGGCGCCGAGGCCATCGGGGCCGAGGACCCGGCGCTGGACGCCGAGCTGATCATCCTGGCCGACCAGGCCTACCGCTCGCTGGGGCTGCGGAACTTCCGCATCCTGCTGAACTCCCTGGGCGACCAGGAGTGCCGTCCCGTCTACCGGGCCGCACTACAGGACTTCCTGCGCGGCCTCGACCTGGACGAGGACACCCGGCGCCGGGTCGACATCAACCCGCTGCGCGTCCTGGACGACAAGCGCGAGGCCGTCCAGCGGCAGCTGACCGGCGCGCCGATGCTGCGCGACTACCTCTGCGAGGCCTGCAAGGCCTACCACGAGCAGGTGCGCGAGCTGCTGACCGCGGCGGGCGTGGCCTTCGAGGACGACGAGAAGCTGGTCCGCGGCCTGGACTACTACACCCGCACCACCTTCGAGTTCGTCCACGACGGTCTCGGCTCGCAGTCCGCGGTGGGCGGCGGCGGCCGCTACGACGGCCTCTCGGAGATGATCGGCGGCCCCGCGCTGCCGTCCGTCGGCTGGGCCCTGGGCGTCGACCGCACGGTGCTGGCGCTGGAGGCCGAGGGCGTCGCGCTGGACATCCCCGCCAGCACCGCCGTCTACGCGGTCCCGCTCGGCGAGGAGGCCCGCCGGGTGCTGTTCGCCACGGTCACCGAGCTGCGCCGGGCCGGTGTCGCCACCGACTTCGCGTACGGCGGCAAGGGCCTGAAGAACGCCATGAAGTCCGCCAACCGCTCCGGCGCGCGGCTGGCGCTGGTGGCCGGCGAGCGGGACCTGGCCGAGGGCGTGGTCCAGCTCAAGGACCTGGAGAGCGGCGAGCAGACCCCGGTCGCGCTGGACGCGGTGGCCGACGAGGTGCGGCGCCGGCTGGGCTGACGAGGCCGGTTCGACGGCGCCACCAGGCGGTGGCGCCGTCAACGGTCCGCCGGGGATTCCTGCCCTTCGGGTGGCTCCTGTTTATGCGGAGCGAACGGTGGATCGTCGGGGTGTTGGGGCACAATGAAGGCCGCGCCCGCGCGACCGCGGGCCGCCCGGCCTCATCTCCCACCGACCGACGGAACGGCCCCATGACGACGACAGCGGTTGACGACGTGTCCATCGACGACGACCACCCGAGCGGCGAGGGCACCGTCGGCGCGGGCCGCGGTATCGCGCTGCTGCTGGTGATCACCGGTGCGCTCGGCATCCTGGCAGCCTGGGTCATCACGCTGGACAAGTTCGAGCTGCTGAAGGACCCGAACTTCAAGCCGGCCTGCAGCTTCAACCCGATCATCTCCTGCGGCAGCGTCATGCAGAGCAAGCAGGCGGAGGCCTTCGGCTTCCCGAACCCGATGGCGGGGCTGGTCGGCTTCGGCGTGGTCGTCGCGATCGGCATGGCCCTGCTGGCGGGCGCCCGCTTCCGCCGCTGGTACTGGATCGGGCTGAACATCGGCACCGGTCTCGCCGCGGTCTTCTGCATGTGGCTGATGACCCAGTCGCTGTACAGCATCAACGCGCTGTGCCTGTGGTGCACGCTGACCTGGTGCGTCACGATCCTGATGTTCTGGTACACCACGGCGCACAACCTCAAGCACGGCATCATCCCGGCGCCCGAGGGGCTGCGTCGGACGGTGCTGGAGTTCCACTGGGTCGTGCCGGTGCTCTGGTACGGCGTGATCGCGCTGCTGATCCTGACCAAGTGGTGGTCGTACTGGAGCAGCCTCCTGTAAGGCAGCTCCCCTGTAAGGCAGCTTCCCCGCACCGGCGGGTACGCCTTCCGCGCCCCGGCCCCGTCCAAGGACGGGGCCGGGGCGTTGTCAGTGGGGTGGCATAGGCTCGTGATCGTGGAGCCCGACCTGTTCACCGCCGCCGCCGAAGACCGTCAGCAGAAGGACCCCGCGGGGTCCCCGCTCGCCGTGCGGATGCGCCCGCGCAGCCTCGACGACGTCGTGGGCCAGCAGCATCTGCTCAAGCCGGGCTCGCCGCTGCGCCGCCTGGTGGGGGAGGGCGACGGGGGGCCGGCGGGGCCGTCGTCGGTGTTCCTGTGGGGGCCGCCCGGCATCGGCAAGACGACCCTTGCGTACGTGGTCAGCCAGGCGACGAACAAGCGCTTCGTGGAGCTGTCCGCGATCACCGCCGGCGTCAAGGAGGTCCGCGCGGTCATCGACGGCGCCCGGCGTGCCTCCGGCGGCTTCGGCAAGGAGACCGTCCTCTTCCTCGACGAGATCCACCGCTTCAGCAAGGCCCAGCAGGACTCCCTGCTGCCGGCCGTGGAGAACCGCTGGGTCACCCTGATCGCCGCGACGACCGAGAACCCGTACTTCTCGGTGATCTCCCCGCTGCTCTCCCGCTCGCTGCTGCTGACGCTGGAGCCGCTCACGGACGACGATCTGCGCGGCCTGCTGCGCCGCGCGCTGACCGATGCGCGCGGGCTGGCCGGTGCGGTCACCCTCCCCGAGGACACCGAGGCGCATCTGCTCCGGATCGCCGGCGGCGACGCCCGGCGCGCGCTGACGGCCCTGGAGGCCGGCGCCGGATCCGCGATAGCGAAGGGCGAGAAGGAGATCACCCTCCAGACCCTGGAGGAGTCCGTGAACCGGGCCGCGGTGAAGTACGACCGCAGCGGCGACCAGCACTACGACGTCGCCAGCGCGCTGATCAAGTCCATCCGCGGCTCGGACGTCGACGCCGCGCTGCACTACCTCGCGCGCATGATCGAGGCGGGGGAGGACCCGCGGTTCATCGCCCGCCGGTTGATGATCTCGGCGAGCGAGGACATCGGTCTGGCCGATCCGACGGCCCTCCAGACCGCGGTGGCGGCCGCCCAGGCGGTGGCGCTGATCGGCTTCCCGGAGGCACGCATCACGCTCAGCCAGGCCACCATCGCGCTGGCCCTGGCGCCGAAGTCGAACGCCGCCTACACCGCCATCGACGCCGCGCTCGCGGACGTCCGCGCCGGCCTGGCCGGGCCGGTGCCGCCGCACCTGCGCGACAGCCACTACAAGGGCGCCCAGAAGCTCGGCCACGGCCAGGGCTACCAGTATCCGCACGACCTGCCGGGCGGCATCGCGGCCCAGCAGTACGCACCGGACGCGGTGCACGGCAAGCGGTACTACGAGCCCACCCGCCACGGCGCGGAGGCGCGCTACGCCGACGTCGCGGACCGGGTGCGGGCCCGGCTGCGGGGTGCCCCCGGCGAGGGCGGCGCGGAGTAGGGCCGCTCTCGGCTGGCCCGGACCGCACGCCCCGGTCGGGGCGGTCCCGTCCGAGCGGGGCCGTTCGACCGTGGTCGCCGGCGCTACTCGGCGGCCGCCTCGAAGAGCACATGCATCGCCCGCCGCAGCTCCGCCACGTCCCGCACCGGCTCGGGGAAGTCGAAGCGGGCGTCGAAGGAGCGCTGCCGGGAGTCGGTGAAGCGGACCCGCAGACCGAAGCGGTCCAGGGCCACCGGCACCGCGCGGTCGCGCAGCCCGCAGAGCCGCCCGCGGTCGCCCAGCAGGGCGCACAGCCCCCGGACCTGCTCGCTGTGCGCCGCGTGCAGATGTTGCAGCAGCTCCGCCTCGTGGGCCACCAGCGGATCGGGGGCCGCGGCGGCGAAGTCGTCCGGCTCGACGGGTCCGGCGCCCCACAGGTCGTCCACCGCACCCTCGCCGACCTCCAGGCGCAGCATCATCCAGGCGGCCCGCCCGTACGTGCCCGGTGCCGGCTCCGGCGTCAGCGCCTCCCCGATGCCGAGCAGCTCGCCCACCGGGTGCCGCTCGGCGAGCAACATCGCCGCCTCGGCGCGCTGCTCGTTGCGCACCGGGGTCAGCCAGCCGGCCATCCAGGCCCGTCCGCGGATGCGGTGGGGCACCGAAACCGGCGCCACATCCGTGATCTCCATCACGGCGGTCAGATCGTCGTCCTGGGCGTGCGCGGCCGCTCGGGCGGCCGCGGAGTCCCCGGGGACCAGCAACAGCACGTCTCCCTCGGGCGTCACGGTCCGGCAGACGGGGGCCGAGAGCCCGGTCTCGTCGGGGTCCTCGACGCCGGGGACGCTGAGGGAAGCCATACCATGGGACTCAACGAGGGTTCTTGCGCGCTCGGCGGCAGAGGGCTGCTGGGCGTCTTCCATGGGACGCGGCTGACCCGCCTCGGTGCTCTGACCAGCACTGGGCAGGGGGATCCCAGGTCGAAACATGCGTTCTCCTCGCGCTAAGGTAAGCCTCACCTAACTTACATGGAGGAACGTTCCACGTGAACCAGTCGCGTCCCAAGGTCAAGAAGTCCCGCGCGCTCGGCATCGCGCTGACGCCGAAGGCCGTCAAGTACTTCGAGGCCCGTCCCTACCCGCCCGGCGAGCACGGCCGTGGCCGCAAGCAGAACAGTGACTACAAGGTCCGTCTGCTGGAGAAGCAGCGTCTGCGCGCTCAGTACGACATCAGCGAGCGCCAGATGGTCCGTGCCTACGACCGCGCTCGGAAGGTCGAAGGCAAGACGGGCGAGGCCCTGATCGTCGAGCTTGAGCGCCGTCTGGACGCGCTCGTCCTGCGCTCCGGCATCGCCCGGACGATCTACCAGTCCCGCCAGATGGTCGTGCACGGCCACATCGAGGTCAACGGCCGCAAGGTCGACAAGCCGTCCTTCCGCGTCCGCCCCGGTGACGTGGTGATGGTCCGCGAGCGCAGCCGCGAGAAGCACCCCTTCCAGGTCGCGCGCGAGGGTGGCTACGCCCCCGACGGCGAGACCCCCCGTTACCTTGAGGTCAACCTCCAGGCTCTGGCGTTCCGCCTCGACCGGGACCCGAACCGCAAGGAGATCCCGGTGATCTGCGACGAGCAGCTCGTCGTCGAGTACTACGCCCGCTGATCACCGCAGACGCGGCAGCACCTCAGCCCGCCGTCTCCCCACCGCTCGCGGAGGGGGAGGCGGCGGGCTCGCTCGTGGTGGGCGGCGCGGTGCGCACCGTGCGGCGCCGCGCCGCCGGCCCCGGGCCGGCCGGCCCCAGGATCCGGGCCACGGCCGCGTCCAGGTCGAGCCGCTCGCCCTCGTGCAGCGCGCTCTCGTACCGTCCGTCCCCCAGCTGCCGGCGCGCCTGCTCCTCGCACAGCGCGTGCGGGCGGCTGAAGTAGCGCGAGCCGAACAGCGGCAGCCCCACCGACGGCCAGATCCGCCCGGCGGCGCCCTGGAGCACCGCCGCCTCCTCCGCATCGCCCTCGCCCAGCGTCACCAGCGCCAGCAGCTCGATCGCCAGCACCGCGCCCAACAGGTCGTGGAAGGTGTGGTCGATGGCCAGGCACTCCTCCAGCAGCGCCCGGGCCCGCGCGCCGTCCCCGGAGGACCAGGCCGCGTAGGCCAGCACGAACTGCGCGTAGGCCAGCGTCCAGCGCTCGCCGTGGTCCTCGCACACCTCCAGCACCTCTTCGCACAGCCGCACCGCGTCCGCCAGCTCGCCCTGGAAAGCCACCGCGATCGCCAACTCGACCTGACCCATCAGCACATTGCTGTTGAGCTCGCCGATCTCCCGGTAGCGCGCCAGCGCCCCGCGCAACAGCTCCTCGGCACGCGGCATGTCGTCGCAGACCAGTGCCAGGCAGCCGGTGCGATGCAGGGCGTATGCGGCCGCGGTGGCATTGCCGGTCCGCTCGGCCGCCTCGCGGCACTCCTGTAGCGCCCCCAGCGCACCGACGGTGTCCCCCTGGAGCACCGCGACGTAGCCGGCCACCCACAGGGCCTTCAGCCGCGCGTCGTCGTGGTCGCCGTCCAGCTCCAGCGCCCGGTCCAGCCAGTGCCGCCCCTCCGACAGCCGGCCGCAGCCCACCCAGTAGAACCACAGTGTGCCCGCGAGGTACTGGCCCAGATGCGTGTCCGCGGCGCTCTGCAGGCTCTGCTCCAGCGCCACGCGCAGATTGGGCAGCTCGGCCTCGACGCGGGCCGCGATCTCGGCCTGCCGCGAGCTGAACCAGTCCAGCTCGCACCAAGTCGCCAGCCCCAGGTACCAGTCGCGGTGCCGGCGCCGCAGCCGGTCGCCGTCCTGCGTCGCATCCAGCCAGTCCGCGCCGTAGGCCCGTACGGTGTCCAGCATCCGGTAGCGCACCCCGGCCGCGGTCTCCTCCCGCAGGAGCACCGACTGGGCGACCAACTCCGCGACGAGGTCGAGGAGTTCGCCGTCCGGCAACTCCGGTCCCGAGCAGACGTACTCGACCGCCTCCAGGTCGAACTGCCCGGCGAAGACCGACAACCGCGCCCACAGCAGCCGCTCCTGGGGCGTGCACAGCTCATGGCTCCAGCCGATCGCGGTCCGCAGCGTCTGGTGGCGGGGGAGCACGCCGCGGGTGGTGCCGGTCAGTAGCCGGAAGCGGTCGTCGAGCCGGTGCAGCACCTGGTCGACGGAGAGCGCGCGCAGCCGTCCGGCGGCCAGTTCCAGCGCCAGCGGAATGCCGTCCAGGCGCCGGCAGAGCTCGCCGACCGGGCCCTCGTCGGACGGCCCCACGGCGAACCCGGCGACCACCGACGCCGCCCGGTCGGCGAACAGCGCGGCGGCATCGGCCTCGTTCATCGGCGGCAGCGGCACCACCCGCTCGCCCGGGAGCCCCAGCGGGCGCCGTCCGGCGGCCAGCACCCGCAGGCCCGGGGCGCGCCGCAGCAGCTCGCCGGTCAGCTCCGCGCAGGCGTCGACCAGCTGCTCGTAGCCGTCCAGGACGAGCAGCAGCTCGCGGTCGGCGAGGTGGTCGCAGAGCGCGGAGCGCACCGGCCGGCCGCTGTGGTCGGCGAGTGCCAGTGCCTCGGCGACGGCGTGGTCCAGGAGGTGGGCCTCGCGCAGGGCGGACAGTTCGACCAGCCACACCCCATCGCAGAAGCGATCCTGCAAGATCGCTGCGCCCTGGCGGGCGAGCCGGGATTTCCCCACGCCGCCGAGGCCGGTGAGGGTGACGAGCCGGGCGGCGGCCAGCTGTTCCGGCAGCGCGGCCAGCTCCTCGTCACGGCCGATGAAGCGGTTCAGATCCGCGGGAAGGTTCCCCGGCGCCCGCGGCGAGCGCAGCCGCTCGGGAACGGGGCGGGAGGAGGGCCCGGAGCGCGTGAAGCGTCGCATGGCACACGGAGCGTACTCGGCGGGATGCGGACCGTACAATCAGGCCTTCGGATTCCCCCGACGCCCCCTGCACGGCACCCGCCACGGGTACGGACGGACAGTCACGGCGCGATAAGGTCAAGGTTGCCGTTCGAGCAGGACGAGACCAGAGCAGACCAGACCAGTCGGAGAGTGGTGCCAGCGTGTCCGGTGGAGAGGTGGCCGGGATCCTCGTGGCCGTCTTCTGGGCGATCCTCGTGTCGTTCCTCGCCCTTGTGCTGGTGAGGCTCGCACAGACGCTGAAGGCGACCACCAAGATGGTGGCCGAGGTGTCCGAGCAGGCCGTGCCCCTGCTGGCCGACGCCTCCGCGACCGTCCGCTCCGCGCACACCCAACTCGCCCGCGTCGACGCCATCGCCGCCGATGTGCAAGAGGTCACCGCCAACGCCTCCGCGCTCTCCTCGACCGTCTCCTCCGCCTTCGGCGGACCGCTGGTCAAGGTGGCCGCGTTCGGCTACGGCGTGCGCCGCGCGATCGGCAAGAAGGGCGAGGCAGCCCCTGCCGCCGGGCGCGCACCGCGCACCGTCGTCGGCCGTACCCTGCCCGGCGCCCGCCGCGGCGGGCGCCGCAACCGTCGCTCCAAGGACTGATCACAGCGATGTTCCGCCGCGCATTCTGGTTCACCACCGGCGCCGCCGCCGGGGTGTGGGCCACCAACAAGGTCCACCAAAAGCTACGCAAGCTACAGCCGGACAGCCTTGCCGCTCAGGCGGCGGAGAAGGCCGTCGAGACCGGGAACCGGTTGCGTCAATTTGCATTGGACGTGCGGACCGGAATGGCGGACCGTGAAGAGCAGCTGCACGACGCCCTCGGGCTCAGCGCGCCGAGCCCGGCGCGCGAGCTGCCCGGGCCGCGCCGTGCGGTGCTCGAACCGCAGTACCGAACCACGAGAACAACCGGACCGAACGGTCTGACCGGACCGACTGGAAAAGAGGACCACTGATGGAGTCGGCTGAAATCCGCCGCCGCTGGCTGCGCTTCTTCGAAGAGCGCGGGCACACCGTCGTGCCGTCGGCGTCGCTCATCGCGGACGACCCGACGCTGCTGCTCGTCAACGCGGGCATGGTCCCCTTCAAGCCGTACTTCCTGGGCGAGGTCAAGCCGTCCTACAAGACCGCCACCAGCGTCCAGAAGTGCGTCCGCACGCCGGACATCGAAGAGGTCGGCAAGACCACCCGGCACGGCACGTTCTTCCAGATGTGCGGCAACTTCTCCTTCGGCGACTACTTCAAGGAAGGCGCCATCAAGTACGCCTGGGAGCTGCTGACCAGCTCGCAGGCCGACGGCGGCTACGGTCTCGACCCCGAGCGCCTGTGGATCACCGTCTACCTCGACGACGACGAGGCCGAGCGCATCTGGCACGAGGTCATCGGGGTGCCCAAGGAGCGCATCCAGCGCCTGGGCAAGAAGGAGAACTACTGGTCCATGGGCGTCCCGGGCCCCTGCGGCCCGTGCTCCGAGATCAACTACGACCGCGGCCCGGCGTTCGGCGTCGAGGGCGGCCCGGCCGTCAACGACGAGCGGTACGTGGAGATCTGGAACCTGGTCTTCATGCAGTACGAGCGCGGCGCGGGCATCGGCAAGGAGGACTTCGAGATCCTCGGCGAGCTGCCCAGCAAGAACATCGACACCGGCCTCGGCCTCGAGCGCCTGGCGATGATCCTCCAGGACGTCCCCAACATGTACGAGACGGACACCCTGCGCGTCGTCATCGACAAGGCCACCGAACTCACCGGCGTCCGCTACGGCGACTCGCACGACTCCGATGTCTCGCTGCGCGTGGTCGCCGACCACCTGCGCACGTCCACGATGCTCATCGGCGACGGCGTCACCCCCGGCAACGAGGGCCGCGGCTATGTCCTGCGCCGCATCATGCGCCGCGCCATCCGCAACATGCGCCTGCTCGGCGCCAAGGGCCTGGTCGTCGGCGAGCTGCTGGACGTGGTCATCAAGACCATGGGTCAGCAGTACCCCGAGCTGCTGGAGGACCGCCGCCGTATCGAGACGGTCGCCCTCGCCGAGGAGGCCGCCTTCCTCAAGACGCTGAAGGCCGGCACCAACATCCTCGACACCGCCGTCACCGAGACCAAGGCCGTCGGCTCGACGGTCCTGCCCGGCGACAAGGCCTTCCTGCTCCACGACACCTGGGGCTTCCCGATCGACCTCACCCTCGAAATGGCCGCCGAACAGGGCCTGTCGGTGGACGAGTCGGGCTTCCGCCGCCTGATGACCGAGCAGCGGGAGCGCGCCAAGGCCGACGCCCAGGCCAAGAAGAGCGGCCACGCCAATCTGTCCGCCTACCGCGAGGTCGCCGACCGCTCCGGTGCCACCGAGTTCACCGGATACAGCGCCACGGAGGGCGAGTCCACCGTCGTCGGCCTGCTGGTCAACGGCGCCTCGGCGCCCGCCGCCCACGAGGGCGACGAGGTCGAGGTCGTCCTGGACCGCACCCCGTTCTACGCCGAGGGCGGCGGCCAGCTCGCCGACACCGGCCGGATCAAGCTGGACTCCGGCGCCGTCGTCGAGGTCCGCGACGTCCAGCAGCCGGTGCCCGGCGTCACGGTCCACAAGGGCGTCGTCCAGGTCGGCGAGGTGGTGCTCGGCGCCGCCGCGTACGCCGTCATCGACGTCACCCGCCGGCGCGCCATCGCCCGTGCCCACAGCGCCACCCACCTGACCCACCAGGCGCTGCGCGACGCCCTGGGTCCGACGGCCGCCCAGGCCGGTTCGGAGAACTCCCCGGGCCGCTTCCGCTTCGACTTCGGCTCGCCGACCGCCGTGCCGGGCTCGGTCCTCACCGACGTCGAGCAGAAGATCAACGACGTGCTCGCCCGTGAGCTGGACGTGCACGCCGAGGTCATGAGCATGGAGGACGCCAAGAAGCAGGGCGCCATCGCCGAGTTCGGCGAGAAGTACGGCGACCGCGTCCGGGTGGTCACCATCGGCGACTTCTCCAAGGAGCTGTGCGGCGGTACGCACGTCCACAACACCGCCCAGCTGGGTCTGGTGAAGCTGCTCGGCGAGTCCTCCATCGGCTCCGGCGTGCGCCGCGTCGAGGCGCTGGTCGGCGTCGACGCCTACCGGTTCCTCGCCCGTGAGCACACGGTCGTCTCGCAGCTCACCGAGCTGGTCAAGGGGCGCCCGGAGGAGCTGCCGGAGAAGATCTCCGGAGTCCTGGCCAAGCTGAAGGACGCCGAGAAGGAGATCGAGAAGTTCCGCGCCGAGAAGGTGCTCCAGGCCGCCGCCGGGCTGGCCGAGGGCGCCAAGGACGTCCGCGGGGTGGCGCTGGCCATCGGCCAGGTGCCGGACGGCACCTCCGCCGACGACCTGCGCAAGCTCGTGCTCGACGTCCGTGGCCGGATCCAGGGCGGCCGCCCCGTCGTGGTGGCGCTGTTCTCGGTCGCCAACGGCCGTCCGGTGACCGTCATCGCCACCAACGAGGCCGCCCGCGAGCGCGGCATCAAGGCCGGTGACCTGGTCCGTACCGCCGCCAAGACGCTCGGTGGCGGTGGCGGCGGCAAGCCGGACGTCGCCCAGGGCGGCGGCCAGAACCCCGCCGCGGTGCCCGAGGCCATCGGGGCCGTCGAGCGCCTGGTGGGCGAGGCGGCCTGACGCGCGTGAGTGAGATGCGACGCGGCCGGCGCATCGCGGTGGACGTCGGGGACGCCCGGATCGGGGTCGCCTCGTGCGACCCCGACGGGGTCCTCGCCACCCCCGTCGAGACCGTCCCGGGGCGTGACGTCCCGGCGGCGCACCGCCGGCTCAAGGCGATCGTCGAGGAGTACGAGCCGCTCGAAGTCGTGGTCGGCCTGCCCCGCTCCCTCAGTGGGGGAGAGGGGCCGGCCGCGGCCAAGGTGCGGGCCTTCGCTCAGGAACTGGCAAAGAACATCGCCCCCGTCGGGGTCCGGCTGGTCGACGAGCGGATGTCGACGGTGACCGCGACCCACGGCCTGCGGGCCTCCGGAGTGCGCAGCAAGAAGGGCCGCTCGGTGGTGGACCAGGCTGCCGCGGTGGTCATCCTCCAGAGCGCGCTGGAGACGGAACGCACCTCCGGGGAGCCGCCGGGGGAGTGCGTCGAAGTGGTCATCTGATCGCGATACGGTAACGTGCCGCGCGATGTGCGGCGGTTCGAACAGCCGCACGTGCAAGTAGAGGCGGATCGATACAGCAAGCGCGCTGCCAGGCCGGGGCGCACCGCCTCTCGGCTCTAGGGGATCGATGACCGAGTATGGCCGGGGCTACGGCTCCGAACCGTGGCATCCCGAGGACCCGCTCTACGGAGACCAGGGTTCCTACGGAGGCCAGGCGCAGCAGCCTCAGTGGGGCGGGCAGCAGCAGTCCGCCCCACAGCAGTCCGCCCCGCAGCAGTACAGAGGTCCCCAGCAGCAGCATCCGCAGCAGCAGTACAACGGGGGTTGGGAGGGTTCCCACGGCGGGCACCCGTCGGGGGGCGGGCAGGCCCCGTACGACGCGTATGAGCCCTACGACCCCTACGGGCAGCAGCCGCCGGCCGATCCCTACGCCGCGCCGGACCAGCACCAGCAGCACTACGACCAGCAGGCCGCCTACCCGCAGCAGGCGCCCCCGTACCAGCAGCACTACCCGCCGCAGCAGTACGACCAGCGGCCGTCCGAGCCGCACTACGGCGACGGAGCCGGTGCCGGCGTGGGCGTCGGCGACGACTGGCGGGCCGAACCGGAGCTGCCGCGGGAGCCGGAGCCGGACCATCCGTTCTTCACCGACGCGCCGGACGGGCCGTACGACGACGACCGCGACGGCCGCGACCGCCGCGACGCGTACGACGATCCCGAGGAGTACGACGACGACCCGGACGACGGGCGTCGCTCCGGCCGCGACCGCCGCGGCAAGAACAAGAAGGGCAAACGCCGCAGCCGCACCACCTGCCTGGTCGTCACCCTGTTCTTCGCCGGAGCCGTCGGCGCCGTCGGCTACTTCGGCTGGGACTTCGTCATGGCGCACTTCGGGGCGGCCCCGGACTACGAGGGCGAGGGCTCGGGGGACGTCCAGGTCGAGATTCCGGACGGTTCGCCACTCTCGGAGATGGGCCAGATCCTCGCGAAGAACGGCGTGATCAAGAGCGCCGATGCCTTCAACGAGGCGGCCGACGAGAACCAGAAGGCCAAGACGCTTCCGCCAGGGACGTACACCCTGCACAAGGAGATGTCGGCGGCCTCGGCCATCGACCTGATGCTGGACCCCAAGAGCCGCAACGGGCTCACGATCCGCGAGGGGCTGCGGGCCGGCGCGGTCTATGCGCTCATCGACAAGAAGCTGCATCTCCAGGCCGGTACGACCAAGTCCGCCTCCAAGAAGGAGCTCAAGAACCTCGGGCTGCCGTCGTGGGCCAACGATTCCAAGAACATCAAGGACCCGCTGGAGGGCTTCCTCTTCCCGTCGACGTACAGCGTGGGCGAGCACGCGAAGCCGGTGGACGTCCTCAAGCAGATGGTGGGACGGGCGACTGCGGCCTACGGGAAGGTCGACCTGGAGGCGGCGGCCCAGAAGTTCCACTTGAAGTCTCCGCTTCAGGTCATCACCGTCGCCAGCCTCACGCAGGCCGAGGGCATGACGCACGACGACTTCAAGAAGATGGCCGCGGTCGTCTACAACCGGCTCGCCCCGACCAATACGGACACCAACCAGAAGCTCCAGTTCGACTCGACGTACAACTACCTGAAGAACCAGAGCAAGATCAATATCAGTCTGGACGAGATCAACAACTACGACGACCCCTACAACACGTACTTCTACCGGGGGCTGCCGCCCGGCCCGATCGGAAACCCCGGTATCGAGGCGTTGCAGGCGACGGTGAGTCCGGACACCTCCAAGCGGTGGCTCTACTTCGTCTCCATAGACGACAAGAAGACGCAATTCGCGACGAACCTCACCGAGCACAACAAGCTTGTCGAGGAACGCAAGAAGTGGCAGGCGGAGCACAAAGGGAATGGGAACTGAGGCAGGGTCGTGACGGACAATCAGGCCACACCGGCCCATCGAAGGGCCGCGGTCCTCGGCTCCCCCATCGCCCACTCCCTCTCCCCGGCCCTGCACCGTGCCGCCTACGCGGAACTCGGCCTGGGCGGCTGGACGTACGACCGCTTCGAGGTCGACGAGGCGGGTCTGCCCGGGTTCATCGCGGAGCTCGGTCCGGAGTGGGCGGGGCTCTCCCTGACCATGCCGCTCAAGCGCGCGGTGATCCCGCTGCTCGACGAGATCACCCCGACCGCGTCGTCGGTGGAGGCGGTGAACACCGTCGTCTTCACGGCCGACGGGCGGCGCCTGGGCGACAACACCGACATCCCCGGCATGCTCGCCGCGCTGCGCGAGCGCGGGGTGCAGCAGGTCGAGCGGGCCGCGATCCTGGGCGCCGGAGCCACCGCCTCCTCGGCGCTCGCCGCGCTCTCCCGCATCTGCACCGGTGAGGTCACCGCCTACGTCCGCAGCGACGCCCGGGCCGCCGAGATGCGCGGCTGGGGGGAGCGGCTCGGCGTCACCGTCCGCACCGCCCCCTGGGCGGACGCCGCCGAGGCGTTCGGGGCTCCGCTGACCATCGCCACCACCCCGGCGGGCACCACCGATGCGCTCGCCGCCGTCGTGCCCGACCGGCCCGGCACGCTCTTCGACGTCCTCTACGAGCCCTGGCCGACGGCGCTCGCCGCCGCCTGGGCCGACCGCGGCGGCGCGGTGGTCGGCGGCCTCGACCTGCTGGTCCACCAGGCCGTGCTCCAGGTGGAGCAGATGACCGGACGCGCTCCGGCCCCGCTGGCGGCGATGCGGCAGGCCGGCGAGGCGGCGCTGGCCGCCCGCTGATCCGCCCGGACGCGCCCCGTCCGCGTCGATGCCCGGTCCGCTTCCTGGACTGGGCACCGTACCTCCGGCGCGACGTGGGAGGATCAGGGGGAGACCGTACGCGGATGAGCAGTACATGAGGAGCACCGTTGAGCAGGTTGCGCTGGCTGACGGCGGGGGAGTCGCACGGCCCCGCACTCGTGGCGACGCTGGAGGGCCTTCCGGCCGGGGTCCCGATCACGACGGAGCTGGTGGCGGACGCGCTGGCGCGCCGCCGGCTGGGCTATGGCCGCGGTGCCCGGATGAAGTTCGAGCAGGACGAGGTCACCTTCCTCGGTGGGGTGCGGCACGGCCTTTCGCTGGGCTCCCCGGTGGCGGTCATGGTCGGCAACACCGAGTGGCCCAAGTGGGAGCAGGTCATGGCGGCCGACCCGGTGGACCCGGAGGTGCTCGCCACGCTGGCCCGCAACGCGCCGCTGACCCGCCCCCGCCCCGGCCACGCCGACCTCGCCGGGATGCAGAAGTACGGCTTCGACGAGGCCCGTCCGATCCTGGAGCGCGCCTCGGCGCGGGAGACCGCGGCACGGGTGGCGCTGGGCGCGGTGGCCCGCTCCTTCCTGAAGGAGGCCGCCGGCATCGAGATCGTCTCGCACGTCGTGGAGCTGGCCGCGGCCAAGGCCCCGTACGGGGTGTACCCGAAGCCGTCCGACGTGGCGAAGCTGGACGCGGACCCGGTGCGCTGCCTGGACGCGGACGCGTCGAAGGCGATGGTCGCGGAGATCGACCAGGCCCACAAGGACGGCGACACCCTGGGCGGTGTGGTCGAGGTGCTGGCCTACGGGGTGCCGGTCGGGCTGGGCTCGCACGTGCACTGGGACCGCCGGCTGGACGCCCGGCTGGCCGGTGCGCTGATGGGCATCCAGGCGATCAAGGGCGTCGAGGTCGGCGACGGCTTCGACCTGGCGCGGGTGCCCGGCTCGAAGGCGCACGACGAGATCGTCGCCACCAAGGACGGCATCCGGCGCAGCTCGGGCCGCTCCGGCGGCACCGAGGGCGGGCTGACCACCGGCGAGCTGCTGCGGGTGCGGGCCGCGATGAAGCCCATCGCCACCGTGCCGCGCGCCCTGGCCACGGTGGACGTCACCACCGGCGAGGCGGCCAAGGCGCACCACCAGCGCTCGGACGTCTGCGCGGTCCCGGCGGCCGGCATCGTCGCCGAGGCGATGGTGGCCCTGGTGCTCGCCGACGCCGTGGTGGAGAAGTTCGGCGGTGACAGCGTGGCCGAGACCCGTCGCAACGTCCAGGGCTACCTCGACAACCTGGCCATCACATGACGTCGCCGGCCGTCGTACTGATCGGCCCGCCCGGGGCCGGTAAGTCCACGGTGGGCGCGCGGCTCGCCGAGCGGCTCGGCGTCGGCTACCGGGACACCGACGCCGACGTCGTCGCCACGGCCGGCCGGCCGATCGCCGAGATCTTCATCGACCAGGGCGAGCCGTACTTCCGCGCGCTGGAGCGCGAGGCCGTCCGGGTCGCGCTCGACGAGCACCCGGGCGTGCTCTCGCTCGGTGGCGGCGCGATCATGGACGAGGGCACCCGCAAGCTGCTGACCGGACTCCCAGTGATCTTCCTGGACGTCGAACTCGCCGACGCGGTCAAGCGGGTGGGCCTCGACGCGCCCCGCCCGCTGCTTGCCGTCAACCCGCGCAAGCAGTGGCGCGAGCTGATGGAGAGGCGCCGTCCGCTGTACACCGAGGTCGCACGCGCCGTGATCGCCACCGGGGAACGCACCCCCGACCAGGTCGTCGAGGCGATCCTGGAGGCATTGGAGCTACGGCCGGCCGCGGGCGACGCCCCGCGCGCCGGCCACAGGGAGGAACAGGCATGACGGAGCAGGTCACCCGTATCCAGGTCGGCGGCACGGCGGGCACCGACCCGTACGAGGTGCTGGTCGGGCGGCAGCTGCTCGGCGAACTCCCGGGCCTGATCGGCAACGGTGCCAAGCGGGTCGCGGTACTGCACCCCGAGGCGCTGGCCGCCACCGGCGAGGCGCTGCGCGAGGACCTGGCCTCCGAGGGCTACGAGGCGATCGCCATCCAGCTGCCGAACGCCGAGGAGTCCAAGACCGTCGAGGTCGCGGCGTACTGCTGGAAGGCGCTCGGCCAGTCCGGCTTCACCCGCAGCGACGTGATCGTCGGGGTCGGTGGCGGCGCCACCACCGACCTGGCCGGCTTCGTGGCCGCGACCTGGCTGCGCGGGGTCCGCTGGATCGCCGTGCCGACCACCGTGCTCGGCATGGTGGACGCCGCGGTCGGCGGCAAGACCGGCATCAACACGGCCGAGGGCAAGAACCTGGTCGGCGCGTTCCACCCGCCGGCCGGTGTGCTCTGCGACCTGGCGGCGCTGGACTCCCTGCCGGCGCACGACTACGTCTCCGGCCTGGCCGAGGTCATCAAGGCCGGCTTCATCGCCGACCCGGCGATCCTCGACCTGATCGAGTCGGACCCGGAGGCCGCCAAGCGCCCGGACGGGGTCCACACCGCCGAGCTGATCGAGCGGGCGATCCGGGTCAAGGCCGAGGTGGTCTCCGCGGACCTCAAGGAGTCCGGTCTGCGCGAGATCCTCAACTACGGCCACACCCTGGCGCACGCCATCGAGAAGAACGAGCGCTACAACTGGCGGCACGGCGCCGCGGTCTCCGTCGGCATGGTCTTCGCCGCCGAACTCGGCCGGATCGCCGGCCGGTTGGACGACGCCACCGCCGACCGACACCGCGCGGTCCTGGCGTCCGTCGGGCTGCCGCTGACCTACCGCGGCGACCAGTGGCCCAAGCTGCTGGAGACCATGAAGGTCGACAAGAAGTCCCGCGGCGACCGGCTGCGCTTCATCGTCCTGGACGGTCTGGCCAAGCCGACCGTCCTGGAGAGCCCGGACCCGGCCATGCTGCTCGCCGCGCACGCGGAGATCGCATCATGAGCCGCCGGGTGCTCGTCCTCAACGGTCCCAACCTCGGCCGGCTGGGCTCCCGGGAGCCCGACGTCTACGGCGCCACCTCCTACACCGGACTGGTCGAGGAGTGCACCAGGCTCGGCAAGGAGCTGGGGTTCGACGCCGAGGTGCGGGAGACCAACGACGAGGGGGAGATGGTCCGCTGGCTGCACGAGGCCGCGGACGGATCGATTCCGGTCGTCATCAACCCCGGTGCCTTCACGCACTATTCGTACGCCATGCGGGACGCGGCCGCCCAGCGCACCGCCCCGCTGATCGAGGTGCACATCTCGAACCCGTACGCGCGCGAGGCGTTCCGCCACAATTCGGTCATCGCGGCCGTCGCCAGCGGTACGGTCGCCGGGTTCGGCATCGGCTCGTACCGTCTCGCGCTGCGCGCGCTGGCCGAGGAACTGGACAACTGACGCACCACCAGGGGCACTTCGGCCCCGCCCCCGGCCGTTCACATGGCGCGCGCCGGGGGTAGCGGGCCCTCCGGCCGGGTCCGGGAGGGTACCGTTCGCAGCAGTACCACCCACGCCGACGTCCGTGGGGCACAACGGCCCCTCGGGGCCGGCGGTTTACCGCGCGACGCACCGGGCAGGGGCCCGGCGTCGCGCGCCGCACCACGTCGACCGCACGAGACGGAGAGCCACCGGATGCAGTACGCAGTGGGGGCTCCGCTGCCGCCCCACGGGCAGGCATCAGGACCCGGGGCCGCCATGCACTGGACGCCCGGCCCGGGAGGGCCCACCCCACCCGGCACACCGCCGGCCCCCGCCGCCCCGCCGGCCCCCGCGGCCCCGCCGCCGCCCGCGCAGCAGCCCGCCCCCCAGCCGGGCTGGCACGGCCCCGCGCCGCAGCAGGCACCGCCCACGGGGCACAGCACCACGGACCTCACCGGCCACATCCGCCTGCCCGCCGGCGCCCCGGTGCCGCTTCCCAGCCTGCCCGCCGACCCGGCCGCGGGCGCGCCGGACGCCGCACACGCGGCGGTCGCGGTGCTGCTGATCGGCCCGGCCGGGGCCGGCAAGACCAGCGTGGCGCGCCACTGGGCCGACACCCGACGGGTGCCCACCGCGCACATCAGCCTCGACGACGTCCGTGAATGGGTCCGCGCCGGCTTCGCCGACCCGCAGTCCGGCTGGAACGACCACTCCGAGGCCCAGTACCGCCTCGCCCGCCGGACCTGCGGCTTCGCGGCCCGCAACTTCCTCGCCAACGGCATCTCCTGCATCCTCGACGACGCCGTCTTCCCGGACCGTCCGGTGGTCGGCCTCGGCGGCTGGAAGCGGCACGTGGGCCCGGGACTGCTGCCGATCGTGCTGCTGCCCGGCCTGGAGATCGTCCTGGAGCGCAACGCCCGGCGCACCGGCAATCGGCGGCTCTCCGACGAGGAGGTCGCCCGGATCCACGGCCGGATGGCCGGCTGGTACGGTTCCGGACTGCCGATCATCGACAACTCCCAGCACGACGTCGCCACCACGGTCCGGGTGCTGGACGACGTCGTCGCCCGCTCCCTCGCCAGCCCGCCGAACTGGTAGAGCCGCCGGTCCCCCGGGCGGCGGTGCTCGACCGGCCACCTCGGGGGAGCCGCCGTACCCTTGCGATATGTCCGAGTTGTACGCGGTCCGACGCACGCGGCTGCGCGACCGCGCAGCCGGGGCCGGAAGCACCGCCGCCCTGATCTCGCGCCCTGCGAACGTCCGCTACCTGACCGGCTGCGCGCCGCCGGGCGCCGCCCTGCTGCTGGGCCCGGACGAGGACGTGCTGCTCTGCGGCAGCCCGCTGAGCGGCGACCCCTCCGAGGGTCGGCCGGTCGAGGACGTACGGGTCTCGGTGCTGCCCACCCGGGGCGCCGACCCGGTCGTGGCCGGCGCCGACCAGGCGGTGCGGGCCGGCGCGGACACCCTGGCCGTCGAGGAGCACCACCTCACCGTCACCCGGCACCGGGCGCTCACCCAGGTCGCACCGCGGCTGCGGCTGACCGACCTGGCGTGTGCGGTCGAGGCGCAGCGGCTGGTCAAGGACGACGACGAGATCGCCTGTCTGCGGATCGCCGCCGAGATCGCCGACCAGGCGCTCGGCGAGCTGCTGGAGTCGATCCTGGTCGGCCGTACCGAGCGGCACCTCGCGCTGGAACTGGAGCGCCGCCTGGTCGATCACGGCGCGGACGGCCCGGCCTTCGCCACGTCCGTGGCAACCGGCCCGAACGCAGGCCGCTCGGGGCACCTGCCCACCGATCGGCGGGTCGAGGAGGGCGACTTCCTCAGCGTCGGCCTGGGCGCCAATTACCGCGGCTACCGCTGTGAGATCGGTCGGACCTTCGTCATCGGCACCACCCCCTCGGACTGGCAGATCGAGCTGTACGACCTGGTCTTCGCCGCCCAGCGGGCCGGTCGGGAGGCGCTCGCACCGGGCGTGGAGTGCCGCGAGGTGGACCGGGTGACCCGCCATGTACTCGACGCCGCGGGGTACGGCGAGCGGCTCGGCCCCTGGACCGGGCACGGCGTGGGCCTCGAAATCGACGAGGACCCGCAGTTGTCCCCGGCAGCCATGGGTAAACTGGACGCTTGCGTGCCGGTCACCGTCGAGCCGGGGGTTCACATCCCGGGCCGCGGAGGTGTCCGGATCGACGACACACTCGTCGTCCGTCCCGAGGCGGACGGCGGGCCCGAGCTACTCACGATCACGACCAAGGAGCTCCTCGCACTCTGAGCCGCAGCGCTCGGTGGGCGGTGCTCCCGGTCCCACCACCCGCAGTCCAGGAGATTCCGCAACCGTGGCATCCACGAACGACCTCAAGAACGGCATGGTGCTCAAGCTCGACGGCGGCCAGCTGTGGTCCGTCGTCGAGTTCCAGCACGTCAAGCCCGGCAAGGGCCCGGCTTTCGTCCGCACCAAGCTCAAGAACGTGCTGTCCGGCAAGGTGGTGGACAAGACCTTCAACGCCGGCGTGAAGGTCGAGACGGCCACCGTCGACAAGCGCGACATGCAGTTCTCCTACATGGACGGCGACTACTTCGTCTTCATGGACATGGAGACGTACGACCAGCTGCACATCGACCGCAAGACGGTCGCGGACGCCGCGAACTTCCTCATCGAGGGCTTCACGGCCACCGTCGCGCAGCACGAGGGCGAGGTGCTCTTCGTCGAGCTGCCCGCCGCCGTCGAGCTCACCATCCAGGAGACCGAGCCCGGCGTGCAGGGCGACCGCTCCACCGGTGGCACCAAGCCCGCCACCCTGGAGACCGGCCACCAGATCCAGGTGCCGCTCTTCATCACCACGGGCGAGAAGATCAAGGTCGACACCCGCACCAGCGACTACCTCGGCCGGGTGAACAGCTAACCGTGGCTGCCCGCACCAAGGCGCGTAAGCGCGCCTTCCAGATCCTCTTCGAGGCCGATCAGCGCGGTGCCGACGTGCAGTCCGTGCTCGCGGACTGGATGCGACACGCCCGGACCGACCCCCGGCAGCCGCCGGTCAACGAGTACACCCTGGCGTTGGTCGAGGGGTATGCGGAGCACATCGCACGCATCGACGAGCTGATCTCCACCTACGCCGTCGACTGGGACCTGGACCGGATGCCGGCGGCCGACCGCTCGATCCTGCGGCTGGGCGCGTACGAGCTGCTCTGGGTGGACGACACGCCGGACGCGGTGGCGATCGACGAAGCCGTGCAGCTCGCCAAGGAGTTCTCCACGGACGACTCACCCGCCTTCGTCAACGGCCTCCTCGGCCGGCTCAAGGAGCTGAAGCCCGGTCTGCGGCGCGAAGCGCAGTAGACGCCCGGCAGAGCGTGCGAACGGGCCCGGAGCATGGACATGCTCCGGGCCCGTTCGTATGCCCGCAGGGCGCCGCTGGCGGGCCGTGGCGGGGCCTCGTGGCGCGCGGGCGGAGCCGTCCGGTCCGCTGCGTCCTCATGACCGTGGGCGCCCGCCCGTAGGACCGTGGGCGCCCGTCCGTCCGCGGTGCCGAGCGGGCCGGAGTGCGCCGGCAGACGAAACCGCCGCCCCGGAGGCCCGAGGCGGCGGTACGTTTCTGCAGGTGGAGCGAGAGGCCGGTCAGATCTCCTCGTGCGACACCGCACGGCGGGCGTCGGCGTCCAGCACGCCCCAGCTGATGAGCTGCTCGGTCAGCACCGAGGGCGACTGGTCGTAGATCACGGCGAGGGTGCGCAGGTCGTCCTGGCGGATCGAGAGCACCTTGCCGTTGTAGTCACCGCGCTGGCTCTGGATCGTGGCGGCGTAGCGCTGGAGCGGGCCGGCCTTCTCCTGCGGGACGTGGGCCAGGCGCTCCAGGTCGAGCACCAGCTTCGGCGGCGGCTCGGCCGCCCCGCCCGGTGTCGTGCCCGGCAGCAGTTCCTGCACCGGAACGCCGTAGAAGTCCGCGAGCTCGGCGAGGCGCTGTACGGTCACGGCACGGTCGCCGCGCTCGTACGAACCCACCACCACGGCCTTCCAGCGGCCCTGGGACTTCTCCTCGACGCCGTGGAGGGAGAGGCCCTGCTGGGTGCGGATGGCGCGGAGCTTGGCCCCGAGCTGTTTGGCGTATTCGCTGGACATAAGGCTCCCCGGACGCTGTGTCGATATGCGGCTCAGCCGCGGGCTGGTAACTCACTGTGAGGTTACGCAGCGTAATCTGACTTCGTCAAGCGGAACGGGTCAGACCATCACCCGTCAGGGGTGCGGGCGGGCGCTGAAGGGGGTCCTGCTAACCTGACTGCGTAATTCCGACGTCCTTTAAGGTCCGTCCCGTGAGGCGGAGAAGGAGGTCCGTTTCGTATGGACGCAAACAGCTCCGAGGCGGGAGTGCAGCTCCCCGCGCGGCCGGTGCTCGAAGGCCCGGACATCGCGCGCATGCTCACCCGCATCGCCCACGAGATCGTCGAGCGCGCCAAGGGCGCGGACGATGTGGTGCTCCTGGGCATCCCCACCCGCGGCGTCTTCCTCGCCCGGCGGCTGGCCGCCAAGCTGGAAGAGATCACCGGCCGAACGGTTCCGGTCGGCTCGCTCGACATCACGATGTACCGCGACGACCTGCGCCTGGGCCCGGCCCGCGCGCTCGCCCGCACCGAGATCCCCGCCGACGGCATCGAGGGCCGGCTCGTCCTGCTCGTCGACGACGTCCTCTTCTCCGGCCGGACGATCCGCGCCGCGCTGGACGCCCTGGGCGACATCGGTCGGCCGCGCGCCGTCCAGCTCGCGGTCCTGGTCGACCGCGGCCACCGCGAACTGCCGATCCGCGCCGACTACGTGGGCAAGAACCTCCCCACCTCGCTGCGGGAGACGGTCAAGGTCCAGCTCACCGAGGAGGACGGCCGGGACGCCGTACTGCTCGGCGTCAAGGACGCCACCCCGGCCGGCGGGCGCTAGCGCATCGCGTACGGACCCGGTGACCCCGGGCCCGCAGGCATGCCCGCTCAACGGACATTCCCGTACACCTCCTTCACCCACGGAGAAAACCGGATGAAGCGCCACCTCATCTCGGCCGCCGACCTCACCCGTGACGACGCCGTCCTGATCCTCGACACCGCCGAGGAGATGGCCCGGGTCGCGGACCGGCCGATCAAGAAGCTCCCCACCCTGCGCGGACGCACCGTCTGCAACCTCTTCTTCGAGGACTCGACCCGGACCCGGATCTCGTTCGAGGCCGCCGAGAAGCGGCTCTCCGCGGACGTGATCAACTTCGCCGCCAAGGGGTCCAGCGTCTCCAAGGGCGAGTCCCTCAAGGACACCGCCCAGACCCTGGAGGCGATGGGCGTCGACGCCGTCGTCATCCGGCACAGCGCCTCCGGCGCCCCGTACCGGCTCGCCACCTCCGGCTGGATCGACGCCCCCGTCATCAACGCCGGCGACGGCACCCACCAGCACCCCACCCAGGCCCTGCTGGACGCCTTCACGATGCGCCGCCGCCTGATCGGCCCGGACGCCGGGCTCGGCCAGGACCTCGACGGCAAGCGCATCACCCTGGTCGGCGACGTGCTCCACAGCCGGGTCGCCCGCTCCAACGTCGACCTGCTGCACACCCTCGGCGCCGAGGTCACCCTCGTCGCGCCGCCCACCCTCGTGCCGGTCGGCGTCGAGACCTGGCCGTGCGAGGTGTCGTACGACCTCGACGCCGTGCTGCCCAAGTCCGACGCCGTGATGATGCTGCGGGTGCAGCGCGAGCGGATGAACGCCGCCTTCTTCCCCACCGAGCGCGAGTACTCGCGCCGCTACGGCCTGGACGGCGACCGGATGGCGCGGATGCCCGAGCACGCCATCGTGATGCACCCCGGCCCGATGGTCCGCGGTATGGAGATCACCGCCGAGGTCGCCGACTCCGACCGCTGCACGGTCGTCGAGCAGGTGGCCAACGGGGTCTCCATCCGCATGGCCGTCCTGTACCTGCTCCTGGGCGGCAACGAGCCCGCCCACACCCACCCCCGTACCGAGGAGAAGTAGGAACCATGAGCAAGATTCTGATCCGCGGTGCGAAGGTGCTCGGCGGCGAACCCCAAGACGTCCTGATCGACGGGGAGTTCATCGCGGCCGTCGGCACCGATCTCGGCGCCGAGGGCGCCGAGATCGTCGAGGCCGACGGGAAGATCCTGCTGCCCGGGCTCGTCGACCTGCACACCCATCTGCGCGAGCCCGGCCGGGAGGACTCCGAGACCGTCCTCACCGGCACCCGGGCCGCCGCCAGCGGCGGCTACACCGCCGTGTTCGCCATGGCCAACACCTTCCCGGTCGCCGACACCGCCGGCGTCGTCGAGCAGGTCTACCGGCTCGGCAAGGAGTCCGGCTACTGCGACGTCCAGCCCATCGGCGCGGTGACCGTCGGCCTGGAGGGCAGGAAGCTCGCCGAGCTGGGCGCCATGCACGAGTCCGCCGCCGGGGTCACCGTCTTCTCCGACGACGGCAAATGCGTCGACGACGCCGTGATCATGCGCCGCGCCCTGGAGTACGTGAAGGCCTTCGGCGGCGTGGTCGCCCAGCACGCCCAGGAGCCGCGGCTGACCGAGGGCGCCCAGATGAACGAGGGCGTGGTCTCCGCCGAGCTGGGGCTGGGCGGCTGGCCGGCCGTCGCCGAGGAGTCGATCATCGCCCGTGACGTGCTGCTCGCCGAGCACGTCGGCTCGCGGGTGCACATCTGCCACCTGTCGACCGCGGGCTCCGTCGAGATCGTGCGCTGGGCCAAGTCCCGCGGCATCGACGTGACCGCCGAGGTCACCCCGCACCACCTCCTCCTGACCGACGAGATGGTGCGCACCTACAACCCCGTCTACAAGGTCAACCCGCCGCTGCGCACCGAGCGCGACGTGATGGCCCTGCGCGAGGCGCTCGCCGACGGCACGATCGACATCGTCGCCACCGACCACGCCCCGCACCCGCACGAGGACAAGGACTGCGAGTGGGCCGCGGCCGCCATGGGCATGGTGGGCCTGGAGACCGCGCTGTCCGTCGTCCAGCAGACGATGGTCGAGACCGGCCTGCTGACCTGGGCGGACGTCGCCGACCGGATGTCCTTCAAGCCCGCGCAGATCGGCCGGGCCACCGGCCACGGCCGCCCCGTCTCGGCCGGTGAGCCGGCCAACCTCACCCTGGTCGATTCCGCTTACCGTGGAGAGGTGGACCCCGCGGGCTTCGCCTCGCGCAGCCGCAACACCCCCTACGAGGGCCGTGAGCTGCCGGGGCGGGTGACCCACACCTTCCTGCGGGGCCGGGCAACACTCGTCGACGGGAAGCTCGCGTGACACCTCCACTCATCCATCTGGCCGAAGCGCAGAAGTCCGCGCCGGTCACCGACTGGGCGGGCCGGATCGCCTGGGTCGTCGGCCTGCTGGTCTTCGTGGCCTTCGTCTACTGGCTGATGCGCCAGGGCTGGAAGTGGCGCGGCACGCTCCAGGGCGATCTGCCCGAGCTGCCGTCCACCCCGGACGACCCCGGCGCGCCGAGGCTCACGGCCGGCCCCTCGCCCGCCACCACCCCGAGCGGAGGCGGCAAGCCGCCGCTGACCATGTCCGGCCGCTACCACGGCTCCACCACGGCCGGGCAGTGGCTCGACCGGATCGTCGCCCGCGGCCTGGGCACCCGTAGCCGCGTCGAGCTGACCCTGACCGACCAGGGCCTGGACGTCGTCCGACCGGGCGCCACGGACTTCTTCGTGCCGGCCGCCGCACTGCGCGGCGCCCGCCTGGACAAGGGCATCGCCGGCAAGGTCCTCACCGAGGGCGGCCTGCTGATCGTCACCTGGCGGCACGGGGACAAGGAGATCGACTCCGGCTTCCGCTCCGACCGGGCGGCCGAACACCCCGCCTGGGTCGAGGCCCTCACCGCACTGAGCACCACCACCAGCACCACCACCGAGCACACCGAAACGGAAGGCGCACGATGACGACCTCCACCAGGGGGACCGGCAAGATCCCCGCCGTACTCGTCCTGGAGGACGGCCGCACCTTCCGCGGCCGTGCCTACGGGGCCGTGGGGGAGACCTTCGGCGAAGCGGTGTTCTCCACCGGCATGACCGGCTACCAGGAGACGCTGACCGACCCCTCGTACCACCGCCAGGTCGTCGTCATGACCGCGCCGCACATCGGCAACACCGGTGTGAACGACGAGGACCCCGAGTCGCAGCGGATCTGGGTCGCCGGCTACGTCGTCCGCGACCCCGCCCGCATCCCGTCCAACTGGCGCGCGGTGCGCTCGCTGGACGAGGAGCTCGTGGCCCAGGGCGTCGTCGGCATCAGCGGCATCGACACCCGGGCGCTCACCCGCCACCTGCGCGAGCGCGGGGCGATGCGGGTCGGCATCTTCTCCGGCGAGGCGCTGCCCGACGCGGGCGTCATGCTCGCCAAGGTGCGCCAGACCGCCGAGATGAAGGGCGCCGACCTGTCCACCCAGGTCGCCACCGAGGAGCCCTACGTCGTCCCGGCGATCGGCACCAAGCGGTTCACCGTCGCCGCGATCGACCTGGGCATCAAGGGCATGACCCCGCACCGCATGGCCGAGCGCGGCATCGAGGTGCACGTGCTGCCCGCGACCGCGACCGCCGAGGACGTCTACGCGGTCGAGCCGGACGGCGTGTTCTTCTCCAACGGCCCGGGCGACCCGGCCACCGCCGACCACCCGGTGTCCGTCATGCGCGAGGTGCTCTCCCGCAAGACCCCGCTGTTCGGCATCTGCTTCGGCAACCAGATCCTGGGCCGCGCCCTGGGCTTCGGTACGTACAAGCTCAAGTACGGGCACCGCGGCATCAACCAGCCGGTGCAGGACCGGACCACCGGCAAGGTCGAGATCACCGCGCACAACCACGGGTTCGCCGTGGACGCCCCGCTCGACACGGTGTCCGACACCCCCTTCGGCCGCGCCGAGGTCTCCCACGTCTGCCTCAACGACGACGTGGTGGAGGGCCTCCAGCTGCTCGACCAGCCGGCCTTCAGCGTCCAGTACCACCCCGAGGCGGCCGCCGGCCCGCACGACGCCGCGTACCTCTTCGACCGCTTCGTTTCCCTGATGGAGGGCCAGCGTGCCTAAGCGCACCGATATCCAGTCCGTCCTGGTCATCGGCTCCGGCCCGATCGTCATCGGCCAGGCCGCCGAGTTCGACTACTCCGGTACCCAGGCCTGCCGGGTCCTCAAGTCCGAGGGCCTGCGCGTCATCCTGGTGAACTCCAACCCGGCGACGATCATGACCGACCCGGAGATCGCCGACGCCACGTACGTCGAGCCGATCACCCCCGAGTTCGTCGAGAAGATCATCGCCAAGGAGCGCCCCGACGCGCTCCTGCCCACCCTCGGCGGCCAGACCGCCCTGAACACCGCCATCTCCCTCCACGAGGCCGGCACCCTCGACAAGTACGGCGTCGAGCTGATCGGCGCCAACGTCGAGGCGATCCACAAGGGCGAGGACCGCGACCAGTTCAAGGAGGTCGTCGAGGCCGTCAACGCCAAGATCGGCCACGGCGAGTCCGCCCGCTCGGTGATCTGCCACTCCATGGACGACGTCCTCAAGGGCGTCGACGAGCTCGGCGGCTACCCCGTCGTCGTCCGCCCCTCCTTCACCATGGGCGGCGCCGGCTCCGGCTTCGCACACGACGAGGAGGAGCTGCGCCGGATCGCCGGCCAGGGCCTGACGCTCTCCCCGACCACCGAGGTGCTCCTGGAGGAGTCCATCCTCGGCTGGAAGGAGTACGAGCTGGAGCTGATGCGCGACAAGCACGACAACGTCGTGGTCGTCTGCTCCATCGAGAACTTCGACCCGATGGGCGTGCACACCGGCGACTCGATCACCGTCGCCCCGGCCATGACGCTCACCGACCGCGAGTACCAGATCCTGCGGGACATCGGCATCGCGGTGATCCGCGAGGTCGGCGTGGACACCGGCGGCTGCAACATCCAGTTCGCGGTCAACCCGGACGACGGCCGGGTCATCGTCATCGAGATGAACCCGCGGGTCTCCCGCTCGTCGGCCCTGGCGTCCAAGGCCACCGGATTCCCGATCGCGAAGATCGCCGCCCGGCTCGCCGTCGGCTACACCCTCGACGAGATCCCCAACGACATCACCGAGCAGACCCCGGCGTCCTTCGAGCCGACCCTCGACTACGTCGTCGTCAAGGTGCCGCGGTTCGCCTTCGAGAAGTTCCCGGCCGCCGACGCCACCCTCACCACGACCATGAAGTCGGTCGGCGAGGCCATGGCGATCGGCCGCAACTTCCCCGAGGCGCTCCAGAAGGCGCTGCGCTCGCTGGAGAAGAAGGGCAGCCAGTTCGACTTCGTGGCCGCCCCGGGGGAGAAGGCGGAGCTCCTGGAGCTCGCCCAGGTCCCCACCGACGGCCGGATCAACACCGTCATGCAGGCGATCCGGGCCGGCGCCACCCCCCAGGAGGTCTTCGACGCCACGAAGATCGACCCGTGGTTCGTCGACCAGCTCTTCCTCGTCAAGGAGATCGCCGACGAGATCGCCGACGCCGACCAGCTCGGCCCGGACATCCTTGCGGACGCAAAGCGCTACGGCTTCTCCGACGCCCAGATCGGAGCGATCCGCGGGCTGCGCGAGGACGTCGTGCGCGAGGTCCGGCACGCCCTCGGCATCCGCCCCGTCTACAAGACCGTCGACACCTGCGCCGCCGAGTTCGCCGCGAAGACGCCGTACTTCTACTCGTCCTACGACGAGGAGACCGAGGTCGCCCCGCGCGAGAAGCCGGCCGTGATCATCCTCGGCTCCGGCCCCAACCGCATCGGCCAGGGCATCGAGTTCGACTACTCCTGCGTCCACGCCTCGTTCGCGCTCAGCGACGCCGGCTACGAGACGGTGATGGTCAACTGCAACCCGGAGACCGTCTCGACCGACTACGACACCTCCGACCGGCTCTACTTCGAGCCGCTCACCCTGGAGGACGTCCTGGAGATCGTGCACGCCGAGACCCAGGCCGGCCCGGTCGCCGGTGTGGTCGTCCAGCTCGGCGGGCAGACCCCGCTGGGCCTGGCGCAGGCACTGAAGGACAACGGCGTGCCGATCGTGGGCACCTCGCCCGAGGCGATCGACCTCGCCGAGGAGCGCGGCGCCTTCGGCCGGGTGCTGACCGAGGCCGGTCTGCCGGCCCCCAAGTACGGCACCGCCTTCTCCTTCGACGAGGCCAAGCGGATCGCCGCCGAGATCGGCTTCCCGGTGATGGTCCGCCCGTCGTACGTGCTCGGCGGCCGCGGGATGGAGATCGTCTACGACGAGCCGTCGCTGGGCGAGTACCTGGAGCGGCACGCCGGCCTCATCTCCGAGCACCCGGTCCTGATCGACCGGTTCCTCGACGACGCCATAGAGATCGACGTCGATGCGCTCTACGACGGCCACGAGCTCTACCTCGGCGGCGTCATGGAGCACATCGAGGAGGCCGGCATCCACTCCGGCGACTCCGCCTGTGCGCTGCCCCCGATCACCCTCGGCGGCTTCGACATCAAGCGGCTGCGGGCCTCGACCGAGGCGATCGCCAAGGGCGTCGGCGTCCGCGGGCTGATCAACATCCAGTTCGCCATGGCCGGCGACATCCTCTACGTGCTGGAGGCCAACCCGCGCGCCTCCCGCACGGTGCCCTTCACCTCGAAGGCCACCGCGGTGCCGCTGGCCAAGGCCGCGGCCCGGATCTCGCTGGGCGCCACCATCGCCGAGCTGCGCGCCGAGGGCATGCTGCCCAAGACCGGTGACGGCGGCACCCTGCCGCTGGACGCGCCGATCTCGGTCAAGGAAGCCGTGATGCCCTGGTCGCGGTTCCGCGACGCCTCGGGCCGCGGGGTGGACACCATCCTCGGCCCGGAGATGCGCTCCACCGGCGAGGTCATGGGCATCGACTCGGTCTTCGGCACCGCCTACGCCAAGTCGCAGGCCGGCGCCTACGGGGCGCTGCCCACCAAGGGCCGCGCGTTCGTCTCCGTCGCCAACCGGGACAAGCGCTCGATGATCTTCCCGGCCCGCGAGCTGGTCGCGCACGGCTTCGAGCTGCTCGCCACCTCCGGCACCGCCGAGGTGCTGCGCCGCAACGGCATCAAGGCCACCGTGGTGCGCAAGCAGTCCGAGGGCGAGGGCCCGAACGGCGAGAAGACCATCGTCCAGCTGATCCACGACGGCCAGGTCGACCTGATCGTCAACACCCCCTACGGCACCGGCGGCCGGCTGGACGGCTACGACATCCGTACCGCGGCGGTGGCCCGCTCCGTGCCCTGCCTGACCACGGTCCAGGCCCTGGCGGCCGCCGTCCAGGGCATCGAGGCGATGAACCGCGGCGATGTGGGCGTCAGGTCACTCCAGGAACACGCGGAGCACCTGACCGCGGCCCGCGACTAGCAGCCCACGAGGGGGACACCGGAAACGGTGTCCCCCTCCTCATGAGGACACACGCATGTACCAGCTCTTCTTCCGGCTCTTCTTCCGGCGCATGGACCCCGAACAGGCCCACCACCTGGCCTTCCGATGGATCCGGCTGGCCGCCCGCACCCCCGTGCTGCGCACCTTCCTCGCCGCCGTGCTCGCCCCCCGGTACCGCGAACTGCGCACCGAGGCGCTCGGCCTGCGGATGCACGGCCCGTTCGGCCTGGCCGCCGGCTTCGACAAGAACGCCGTCGCCATCGACGGGATGGCGATGCTCGGCTTCGACCACGTCGAGATCGGCACCGTCACCGGCGAGGCGCAGCCCGGCAACCCCAAGAAGCGCCTCTTCCGGCTCGTACCGGACCGTGCGCTGATCAACCGCATGGGCTTCAACAACGAGGGCTCGGCCTCGGTCGCGGCGCGGCTGGCCGTCCGCAACCCGGTGTTCAAGACCGTCGTCGGCGTCAACATCGGCAAGACCAAGATCGTCCCGGAGGCCGAGGCCGCCGCCGACTACGTGAAGTCGACCGAGCGGCTGGCCCGACACGCCGACTACCTGGTCGTGAACGTCTCGTCCCCGAACACCCCGGGCCTGCGCAACCTCCAGGCCACCGAGGCGCTGCGCCCGCTGCTCACCGCCGTGCGCGAGGCCGCCGACCGCACCGTCACCGACCGCCGCGTCCCGCTGCTGGTCAAGATCGCCCCCGACCTCGCGGACGAGGACGTGGACGCGGTCGCCGACCTCGCCCTCGAACTGGGGCTGGACGGGATCATCGCCACCAACACCACCATCGCCCGCGAGGGCCTGGGGCTGACCTCGGACCCGGCGCTCGTCAAGGAGACCGGCGGCCTGTCCGGCGCGCCCGTCAAGGAGCGCTCCCTGGAGGTGCTGCGGCGCCTCTACGCCCGTGTCGGCGACCGGATCACCCTCATCGGCGTCGGCGGCATCGAGACCGCCGAGGACGCCTGGCAGCGCATCCTGGCCGGCGCCACGCTCGTCCAGGGCTACAGCGCCTTCATCTACCAGGGCCCGTTCTGGTGCCGGGCGATCCACCGGGGTCTCGCCGCCCGCCTGCGCAACAGCCCGTACGCCACCCTCGCCGACGCCGTCGGCGCCGAGCACACGAAGGTGACCGGATGACCGCCCTTGAGCCCTTCGGCGCCCGCCTGCGCCGTGCCATGGACGCCCGCGGCCCGCTCTGCGTCGGCATCGACCCGCACGCCTCCCTGCTGGCCGACTGGGGGCTGAACGACGACGTCGCGGGCCTGGCCCGCTTCACCCGCACCGTCGTGGAGGCGCTCGGCGAACACGTCGCGGTCTTCAAGCCGCAGGCGGCGTTCTTCGAGCGCTTCGGCTCGCGCGGCCTGGCGGTGCTGGAGACCGCGGTGGTCGAGGCGCGCGAGCGCGGCGCCCTGGTGCTGATGGACGCCAAGCGCGGCGACATCGGCTCGACCATGGCCGCCTACGCCGAGGCCTTCCTGCGTACTGACTCCCCGCTGTTCTCGGACGCCCTGACGGTCTCCCCGTACCTCGGCTACGGCTCGCTCAAGCCGGCCGTCGACCTGGCCCGGGAGAACGGCGCCGGGCTGTTCGTGCTCGCCCTGACCTCCAATCCGGAGGGCGCGGAGGTCCAGCGGGCGGTGCGCGAGGACGGCCGCACGATCGCGGCGACCGTTCTTCGCCACCTCGCCGCCGAGAACGCCGACGCCGAGCCGCTGGGCTCCTTCGGCGCGGTGGTCGGCGCCACGCTCGGCGATCTCTCCTCGTTCGACCTGGCGATCAACGGCCCGCTGCTGGCACCCGGCATCGGCGCCCAGGGCGCCACCCCCGCCGACCTCCCGACCGTCTTCGGGAACGCCGTGCGCAACGTCGTCCCGAGCGTCAGCCGGGGGGTGTTGCGGCACGGCCCGGACGCCGCGGCGCTGCGTTCGGCGGCGGACCGATGGGCCGACGAGGTGCGCACCGCGCTCGATCAGGCACCGTAAGACGGGGAGTTTGGTCCCGAATTGTCCTGGTCAGCAGAGTCTGACCAGGACTTTTCGTCTGTTCTCGCTGACTCTGACGCGATCGGCCGCTAGTCTCCGACGAGAGCACCGCACGTAAGCGCGTTGCTCGTTGCTCCGCAGGTGCGGGGCGACTAGGTTCCACACCGGTCCGATATCCGACAGTTCTACATCCGAGGTGACGTAGGCGTGGCTCTTCCGCCCCTTACCCCTGAACAGCGCGCAGCAGCGCTTGAGAAGGCCGCCGCGGCTCGCCGGGAGCGCGCCGAGGTCAAGAATCGGCTCAAGCACTCAGGTGCTTCCCTGCACGAGGTGATCCAGCAGGGCCAGAAGAACGACGTCATCGGCAAGATGAAGGTCTCCGCCCTGCTGGAGTCCCTGCCCGGCGTCGGCAAGGTCCGTGCCAAGCAGATCATGGAGCGGCTCGGCATCTCCGAGAGCCGCCGCGTCCGTGGGCTCGGCTCCAACCAGATCGCATCGTTGGAGCGGGAGTTCGGAAGCGCCGCTTCCTGAATTTTCCGGCACCGCCGGGAAGCTGGAATAATCGCTGCATGAGTACTGCAGTCTCCCGGGGGACGACCCCCGCGCCCCCGGCCAGACGACCGCGACTGACCGTGCTCTCCGGCCCCTCCGGGGTCGGCAAGAGCACGGTCGTCGCGCATATGCGCAAGGTCCACCCCGAGGTCTGGCTCTCGGTCTCGGCCACCACCCGCAAGCCGCGACCCGGCGAGCGGCACGGTGTCCAGTACTTCTTCGTCGACGACGAGGAGTTCGACAAGCTCATCGCCAACGGTGAGCTGCTCGAATGGGCCGAGTTCGCGGGCAACCGCTACGGCACCCCGCGCAAGGCGGTGCTGGACCGGCTGGAGGCCGGCGAGCCCGTCCTGCTGGAGATCGACCTCCAGGGCGCACGTCAGGTCCGGGAGTCCATGGCGGACGCCCACCTGGTCTTCCTGGCCCCGCCGAGCTGGGAGGAGCTGGTCCGCCGGCTCACCGGCCGGGGCACGGAGGCGCCCGAGGTCATCGAGCGTCGCCTGGAGGCGGCCCGGGTCGAGCTGGCGGCGGAGAAGGAGTTCGACGTGACGCTCGTCAACACCTCCGTCGAGGACGTCAGCCGTGAGCTGCTAGCCTTGATGCTGCATCGATCCGGGGAGCGGAACACCAGCGGCTGAACCCGCCAGCTCCACCGGCCCCCGGACCGGCCAAGACGGTGCGCCCTCTCGTACGACACCGGCGCATGAAACCCAGGCTTCATCCCCTTTCGGAAGGTAGAGAGTGTCCTCTTCCATCACCGCACCCGAGGGCATCATCAACCCGCCCATTGATGAGCTCCTTGAGGCCACCGACTCGAAGTACAGCCTCGTGATCTACGCCGCCAAGCGTGCGCGCCAGATCAACGCGTACTACTCGCAGCTCGGCGAGGGCCTGCTCGAGTACGTCGGCCCGCTCGTCGACACGCACGTCCACGAGAAGCCCCTCTCGATCGCGCTCCGCGAGATCAACGCGGGTCTGCTGACCTCCGAGGCCATCGAGGGCCCGGCACAGTAAGCGGTACGGCATACACCCGAGGGCCCGGCGGAGCGACCGCCGGGCCCTTGGTGTGTCATAGGGGCAGGTGCGCCAGCGGGGCGCACCGGCGTAGGGACCTGAGCTCGGGGAGCGGCGAAGCGATGGACAAGCGGGAACAGGCGGGGCAGCCGCCCAGGGTCGTCCTGGGGGTCAGCGGCGGAATCGCCGCGTACAAGGCCTGTGAGCTGCTGCGGCGGCTGACCGAGTCCGGGCACGACGTACGGGTGGTGCCGACCGCCTCGGCGCTGCACTTCGTCGGTGAGGCGACCTGGTCGGCGCTGTCCGGCAACCCGGCCGGTACGGAGGTCTGGGAGTCCGTCCACGAGGTCCCTCACGTCCGCATCGGCCAGGCGGCCGACCTCGTCGTCGTGGCGCCCGCCACCGCCGACATGCTGGCCAAGGCCGCCCACGGCCTCGCCGACGACCTGCTGACCAACACCCTGCTCACCGCGCGCTGTCCGGTGGTCTTCGCCCCGGCGATGCACACCGAGATGTGGGAGCACCCGGCCACCCAGGAGAACGTCGCCACCCTGCGGCGACGCGGCGCGGTCGTCGTCGAGCCCGCGGTCGGCCGGCTGACCGGCGTCGACACCGGCAAGGGCCGGTTCCCCGACCCCGTCGAGATCTTCGAACTCTGCCGCCGGGTGCTGGCCCGCGGCGCCGCGGGGGCCCTGACACAGGACCTCGCCGGCCGCCGCGTCGTGGTCACCGCCGGCGGCACCCGTGAGCCGCTGGACCCCGTGCGCTACCTGGGCAACCGCTCGTCCGGCAGGCAGGGCTACGCGCTCGCCGCCACCGCGGCCGCGCGCGGCGCCCGGGTCACCCTGATCGCGGGCAACACCGAGCTGCCCGACCCGGCCGGAGTGGACGTGGTCCCCGTCGGCACCGCCCGCCAGCTCCGCGAGGCCGTGCTGAAGGCCGCCGCGGACGCCGACACGGTGGTCATGGCCGCGGCCGTCGCCGACTTCCGACCCGCGGTCTACACCACGGGCAAGATCAAGAAGGTCGAGGGCCGGGAGCCGGAGCCCGTCGTGCTGGTCCGAAATCCGGACATCCTCGCCGAGCTCTCCGCCGACCGTGCCCGCCCCGGGCAGATCGTCGTGGGTTTCGCCGCCGAGACCGACGACGTCCTCGCGAACGGCCGCGCCAAGCTCGCCCGCAAGGGCTGTGACCTGCTGGTCGTCAACGAGGTCGGCGAGCACAAGGCGTTCGGCTCGGCGGAGAACGAGGCGGTGATCCTGGCGGCCGACGGCACCGAGACCCCGGTCCCGTACGGCCCCAAGGAAGCCTTGGCCGACAAGGTCTGGGACCTGGTGGTGCCCCGGTTGGCCGAGACTCGCCCCTGAGCCGTCCCCACGACCCTCATTTCACCTCTCCGGCCCCGTAAAAAGCGGCGCGTCCCCTTGACCATGTCCCATCCTCAAGGTGATCGTCCTACCGTGAGGCGTGGTGTCCCAGGTCACGAGGGGTCCATAAATCGAGACCGCGTGCCCGAACACCACATACGACCGATAAACTGGCGAGTGGATCGGGCCGAGCGCAGCTCTCGGCCCTTCCGCCAATGATCAGCCAGCAGCCGCTGCAACCCCAGGGAGCGATGTGTCCCGCCGCCTGTTCACCTCGGAGTCCGTCACCGAGGGCCACCCCGACAAGATCGCTGACCAGATCAGCGACACGATCCTCGACGCGCTCCTGAAGGAGGACCCGACCTCCCGGGTCGCCGTGGAGACGCTGATCACCACCGGCCTGGTCCACGTGGCCGGCGAGGTGACGACCAAGGCGTACGCCGACATCCCCAACCTCGTCCGTAACAAGATCCTGGAGATCGGTTACGACTCGTCCAAGAAGGGCTTCGACGGCGCCTCCTGCGGCGTCTCGGTCTCGATCGGTGCGCAGTCCCCGGACATCGCCCAGGGCGTCGACACCGCGCACGAGTACCGTGTCGAGGGCGACGACGACGAGCTGGACCGGCAGGGCGCGGGCGACCAGGGCCTGATGTTCGGCTACGCGTGCGACGAGACCCCGGAGCTGATGCCGCTCCCGATCAACCTCGCGCACCGGCTCTCCAAGCGCCTCTCCGAGGTGCGCAAGAACGGGACCATCCCCTACCTGCGTCCCGACGGCAAGACCCAGGTCACCATCGAGTACGACGGCCACAAGGCCGTCCGCCTCGACACCGTCGTGGTCTCCTCGCAGCACGCCAGCGACATCGACCTCGACTCGCTGCTCGCCCCCGACATCCGCGAGTTCGTCGTCGAGCACGTCCTCAACCAGCTCGTCGAGGACGGCATCAAGCTGGACACCGACGGCTACCGCCTGCTGGTCAACCCGACCGGTCGCTTCGAGATCGGCGGCCCGATGGGCGACGCCGGTCTGACCGGCCGCAAGATCATCATCGACACCTACGGCGGCATGGCCCGCCACGGTGGCGGTGCCTTCTCCGGCAAGGACCCGTCCAAGGTCGACCGCTCTGCCGCCTACGCCATGCGCTGGGTCGCCAAGAACGTGGTCGCCGCCGGCCTCGCCGCCCGCTGCGAGGTCCAGGTCGCCTACGCCATCGGCAAGGCGGAGCCGGTCGGTCTCTTCGTCGAGACCTTCGGCACCAACACCGTCGACACCGACAAGATCGAGCAGGCCATCGCCGAGGTCTTCGACCTCCGCCCGGCCGCGATCATCCGCGACCTCGACCTGCTCCGCCCGATCTACGCGCAGACCGCCGCCTACGGCCACTTCGGCCGTGAGCTGGAGGACTTCACCTGGGAGCGCACGGACCGCGTGGAGGCGCTGAAGAAGGCCGCCGGGCTGTAAGCCACGCACCACCCTGCGACACGGCCCCGGACCGCTGGACGGTCCGGGGCCGTTCGTCGTCCACAGCCCCGCGCCCGTTGTCGGTCCCGTCTGCTAAGACTGAAGCCGTGAGCAGGGAGAACGGGCCGCCGGAGGCGGGTGTGGGGGAGCAGCTGGCCCTGATCCGGGAGACGGTCCGCAAGGCCAAGGCCCCCAAGGCCAAACCGCGGACCTGGCGGGGCGCCGAGCTGGCGGCCGGCCTGCCGGTGGCCAGGGTGCTGGTCGACAAGGGCCTGGTGCACCTCGACCGGTACTTCGACTACGCCGTGCCCGCCGCGATGGACGCCGAGGCGCAGCCCGGCGTGCGGGTGCGGGTGCGGTTCGGGGCGGGGGAGAAGGGCGGCCGCCGGGAGGGCGGCAAGCTGGTCAGCGGGTTCATCGTGGAGCGCGTGGCGGAGAGCGAGTTCCGGGGGGTGCTGGCGCCGATCGCGCAGGTGCTGTCGGCGGAGCAGGTGCTGGCACCGGAGCTGCTGGCGCTGTGCCGGGCGGTGGCGGACCGCTACGCCGGGACGCTCGCCGACGTGGTGCAGCTGGCGGTGCCGCCGCGCCGGGCGCGGGCCGAAGCCAAGCCGTCACCGGCCCCGTTGCCCCCCAACGCGCCGCCGGAAGCGGGGAGTTGGGCGCGGTACGGGGCAGGGGACGGGTTCCTGACGGCGCTGGCCCGGGGGGATGCGCCGCGGGCGGTGTGGACGGCGCTGCCCGGCCCCACCTGGCCGCAGGAGCTGGCGCGGGCGGCGGCCGCGGCGCTGGCCGGCGGGCGCGGAGCGCTGGTGGTGGTGCCGGACGGGCGGGCCGCGGCGCGGGTGGACGCGGCGCTGCGCGACCTGATCGGCGAGGGGCGGCATGTGCTGCTGACCGCCGATGCCGGGCCGGAGGAGCGGTACCGACGGTGGCTGGCGGTGAGCCGCGGGTCGGTGCGCGGCGTCATCGGGACGCGGGCGGCGATGTTCGCGCCGGTCGCCGACCCGGGACTGGTCGCCCTGTGGGACGACGGCGACGCCAGCCACAGCGATCCGCACGCCCCCCAGCCGCACGCCAGGGAGGTGCTCATCCAACGGTCGATGACCGAGCGGGCCGGTTTCCTGCTCGGCGGGCTGAGCTGCACTGTCGAGGCGGCGCAGCTGGTCGAGACGGGCTGGGCGCGCCCGCTGACCGCGGACCGCGAACGGGTGCGGGCCGCGGCGCCCCTGGTCCGGACGGTCGGCGACGGCGACGAGGCGCGGGACGCCGCCGCCCGGGCCGCCCGGCTGCCGACCATGGCCTGGCAGGTGGTGCGCGACGGACTCCGGCACGGACCGGTGCTGGTGCAGGTGCCACGCCGCGGCTACGCACCCCGGCTGGCGTGCGAGCGGTGCCGTACGCCGGCGCGCTGCCGGGCCTGCGCCGGGCCCCTGGAGGCGCCACAGGCAGACGAGTTGGCCTGCGCGTGGTGCGGCCGGCCGGAGCCGGACTGGCACTGCGGCGAGTGCGGCGGCACCCGGCTGCGCGCCCAGATCGTGGGAGCGCGACGGACCGCCGAGGAGCTGGGTCGGGCCTTCCCGGCCGTCCCGGTGCGGACGTCGGGGCGCGACCACGTACTGGCGACGGTGCCCGGCACGCCCGCGCTCGTCGTGAGCACCCCCGGCGCGGAGCCGGTCGCCGAGGGGGACGGGTACGCCGCCGCGCTTCTGCTGGACGGCTGGGCGCTGCTCGGGCGGCCGGACCTACGGGCCGGGGAGGAGGCGCTGCGCCGCTGGCTGGGGGCCGCCGCACTGGTTCGCGGCCAGGCCGAGGGCGGCACAGTCGCGGTGATCGCGGAGCCCACGCTGCGGCCGGTGCAGGCGCTGGTGCGCTGGGACCCGGTCGGGCATGCGGTGCGCGAGCTGGCCGAGCGGGCCGAGCTGGGGTTCCCGCCGGTGTCCCGGATGGCGTCGGTGGCGGGTCGCGGCGAGGACGTCAGAGACCTGCTGCGTTCGGCTGAACTCCCCTCGGGAGCCGAGGTGTTGGGGCCGGTACCGCTGCCGGTGCCGGACCCCGGACGCCCGCGCAGGCCGGGCGACCCACAGCCTGGCGAGGAGTGGGAGCGCGCACTGGTACGGGTCCGTCCCGGCCAGGGCGCGGCGCTCGCCGCGGCTCTCAAGGCGGCCCAGGCGGCACGGCTGGTCAAACGGGAAGGGGAGGCGGTACGGCTGCGGATCGACCCGCCGGATCTGGGCTGAGGCCAACCGGCCCGTCCGGGGCGGTGCATGGACACCGCGCCGCCCCAGGACCGTGATCGACGTGCGGTCCCGGGGCGTTGGCGAGCGGTGTGAAGGGGCCGCACCCGGTGCTGAGTTGGTCAACCGTTGCGGGGGCCGGGGAACGCGCCCGGGCGGCTCGGTTCGTCGCGGGCCGAACCGGAGGGCTGGGTGGGCATGGAGCGGGCGGCGGGGACGGACGGCACGCCCGGCAGGCCCGAGGCCACGGTCACCGCGCGGGACGCGGACGACTCGGACGCCCGGACCGCCGGCTCCCCGCCACCGCTGTCGGCGGCGGGCTGCGCGCTCGCCCGGCGGGCACCGTAACGGCGGTGCACCGCCTGCTTCGTGACCCCGAGCGCCGAGCCCACCGCGTCCCACGAGAAACCCAGCGAACGGTCGAAGTCGACCGCGGCGGTGACGAGGGTCTCGACGCTGTCCCGCAGTTCCTGGGCCAGCCGCACGGTCGGCGCGGGCGCGCGTCCGTAGACGACGAAGCCCGCGGACGGGCCCGTACGCCGCGGCCGGTAGACGTTGCCGAGCTGAGCAGTCAGCGTGCGCAGTGCGTCCACCTGCCGGCGGACCCGCTCGATGTCCCGCACCAGGAGATGCAGGCTGGCGCGCGCCTGGGCGTCGTGGGTTGCGTGGTCGGCCATGAGCAAGCCTCTCGAACCGGCGTGGAAAAGGGATGGGTGAAAGCGATCGGGCCGCCAAAGCGGCCCGGTCTCAGGTCAATGCTGTTTGACCAACGCGACAGCAGCGGCTCTGGTCACGGTATGGGGGCGTACGAGCTTCCGTACGAGGCGCGGGAAATGTCGTACGCCCCCTGGATGCACCGCCATGGCCTGGGCCGGGCCCATAGACTGATGCGTCGTTCCGCAGCGTGTGAGAGGTAGATCGCCACCCATGAGGCTTGTCTTCGCCGGCACCCCCGAGGTCGCCGTTCCCGCCCTCGATGCCCTGATCGCCTCGGACCGGCACGAGGTCGTGGCCGTCGTGACCCGGCCCGACGCGCCCGCCGGACGCGGCCGCCGGCTGGTCGCCAGCCCGGTTGCGGAACGCGCCGAGGAGGCCGGCATCGAGGTGCTCAAGCCCGTCAAGCCGCGTGACGAGGACTTCCTGACGCGACTGCGGGAGATCGCGCCGGACTGCTGCCCGGTGGTCGCCTACGGCGCGCTGCTGCCGAGGGCCGCGCTCGACATCCCCGCCAACGGGTGGGTCAACCTGCACTTCTCGCTGCTGCCCGCGTGGCGGGGCGCGGCGCCCGTGCAGCACGCGGTGCTCGCGGGCGACGAGGTGACCGGCGCCTCGACGTTCCAGATCGAGGAGGGGCTGGACTCCGGCCCGGTCTACGGGGTGTTGACCGAGGGGATCCGGCCGACGGACACCAGCGGCGATCTGCTCACACGGCTGGCGTTCGCCGGCTCCGGACTGCTCGTCGCGACGATGGACGGCATCGAGGACGGCACCCTGAAGGCCGTGGCGCAGCCGGCCGAAGGCGTCACCCTCGCGCCGAAGATCGAGGTCGAGGACGCCAAGGTCGACTGGGCGGCGCCGGCGCTCCGCGTCGACCGGCTGATCCGCGCCTGCGCACCCGCGCCCGGCGCCTGGACGGTCTTCCGCGGTGAGCGCCTGAAGCTGATGTCCGCCGCCTCCGCAGCGGGTCACGCCGAACTCGACCTCGCGCCCGGCGAACTGGCCGTCACCAAGAAGGCGGTGCACGTCGGCACCGGCAGCCACCCCGTCGAACTGGTCTGGGTCCAGCCGCAGGGCAAGAAGCCGATGCAGGCCGCGGACTGGGCACGCGGCGTACGCATCGCGGCGGGGGAGCGGCTGGGGGAGGACGCCTAGGGGTGGCCCCTGGGGGCGCCGCCCTGGGGGGCGGGTCCCGGGAGGCGGTCCCTTAGGAGGCGGCCGAACACATCCCGTAGGGGACCGGAGCGCCCCCTGCGGGGCCACAACCGGGAGGGGGCGGGCGGTATTCCCGCGACCGCCCGCCATTCCCTCGGCTCCCGCGGCCGCTCGCCCCCGGTGTTCGTGGTGTGGCTCCCTCGTTCGTGGTGCGGCTCCCTCCCGGAGCGTGTCCGTCGTCCGGTCCGCGTAGGCTGGGACGGAACCCCACTCTCGTATCCGGAGCACCTTTTCTGTGAGTCAGCAGCCCCGTCGTCGCCCCAGCAAGCCCCATCGCCGTCCGAAGAAGGACCCGGTACGGATCCTCGCGTTCGAGGCGCTGCGGGCCGTCGACGAGCGGGACGCCTACGCCAACCTCGTCCTGCCGCCGCTGCTGCGCAAGGCGCGCGAGGGCGGTGACTTCGACAGCCGGGACGCGGCGCTGGCGACCGAGCTGGTGTACGGGTCGCTGCGCCGGCAGGGGACGTACGACGCGATCCTCGCGCAGTGCGTGGACCGGCCGTTGCGGGAGGTGGACCCGCCGGTCCTGGACGTGCTGACGCTCGGCGCGCACCAACTGCTCGGCACGCGGATCCCGACGCACGCCGCGGTCAGCGCGAGCGTCGAGCTGGCGCGGGTGGTGCTGGGCGACGGGCGGGCCAAGTTCGTCAACGCGGTGCTGCGCAAGGTGGCGGCCGACGACCTGGACGGCTGGCTGGAGCGGGTCGCCCCGGACTACGACGAGGACCCCGAGGACCACCTCGGCATCGTGCACGCCCACGCCCGGTGGATCGTCTCTGCGCTGTGGGACGCCCTCGGCGGCGGCCGCGCCGGCATCGAGGACCTGCTGGAGGCGGACAACGAGCGTCCGGAGGTGACCCTGGTGGCGCGGCCCGGCCGGGCCACCACCGAGGAGCTGTTGGCCGCGGTCGGCGACGAGGGCGCGCTGCCCGGCCGCTGGTCGCCGTACGCGGTGCGGCTCGCGGAGGGCGGTGAGCCCGGCGCGCTGGACGCGGTCCGCGAGGGGCGCGCCGGGGTGCAGGACGAGGGCAGCCAACTCGTCGCGCTCGCGCTGGCGAACGCGCCGGTCGAGGGCCCGGACCGCACCTGGCTCGACGGTTGCGCCGGCCCCGGCGGCAAGGCGGCGCTGCTGGCCGCCCTCGCGGCGGAGCGCGGCGCCGCGCTGCTGGCGTCCGAGAAGCAGCCGCACCGGGCGCGCCTGGTGGCACGGGCGCTGGCGGGCAACCCCGGGCCGTATGCGGTGATCGCCGCCGACGGCACCCGCCCCGCCTGGCGGCCGGGCTCCTTCGACCGGGTGCTGATGGACGTGCCCTGCACCGGGCTGGGCGCGCTGCGCCGGCGGCCGGAGGCGCGCTGGCGCCGCCGCCCCGAGGACCTCGACGGCTTCGCGTCGCTCCAGCGCGACCTGCTGCGCCGGGCGCTCGCGGCGGTACGGGTCGGCGGCGTGGTCGGCTATGCGACCTGCTCGCCGCATCCGGCCGAGACCCGCGCCGTGGTGGAGGACGTCATCAAGGGCCGCGGCGGCCCGGCGGTGGACGTGGAGTGGGTCGACGCCCGGCCGCTGATGCCCGGTGTGCCGGCCCTCGGCGACGGCCCGGACGTCCAGCTATGGCCGCATCTGCACGGCACCGACGCGATGTATCTGGCGCTGCTGCGGCGCACCGGCTGAGATCGGCCGGGTTGTGGGTTCGGCGTTCCGGTCTCCCGTGTCACGAGTCCCGTGTCCGGTGTCCCGTGTCGGGGTGCCGGTGCGGCCCGGTGCCGTCCCGCCGCCGATCGCTCCGGGACAGGACGCCATACTGGGGGCATGGCCTTGATCAACCCCAGCATCCTGTCCGCAGACTTCGCCCGCCTCGCCGAGGAGGCGAAGGCCGTCGAGGGCGCCGACTGGCTCCACGTCGACGTGATGGACAACCACTTCGTCCCGAACCTCACCCTCGGCGTGCCGGTCGTCGAATCGCTGAGCAAGGCGACGGACACCCCGCTCGATCTGCACCTGATGATCGAGGACCCGGACCGCTGGGCGCCGCAGTACATCGAGGCCGGGGCCGGGTCCGTGACCTTCCACGTGGAGGCGGCGGCCGCGCCGGTGCGGCTGGCACGGGAGATCCGGGCGAAGGGCGCACGGGCGTCGATGGCGCTCAAGCCGGCCACGCCGATCGAGCCCTACGAGGACCTGCTGCCCGAGCTCGACATGCTGCTGATCATGACGGTGGAGCCCGGATTCGGCGGGCAGGCGTTCCTGGACATCATGCTGCCCAAGATCCGCCGCACCCGTGAGCTGATCTCCAAGCACGGCCTGGAGCTGTGGCTCCAGGTGGACGGCGGGGTCTCCGACTCCACCATCGAGCGGTGCGCCGAGGCGGGCGCCGATGTGTTCGTGGCCGGCTCGGCGGTCTACGGCGCCGACGACCCGGCCAAGGCGGTCCGTGACCTGCGGGCGAAGGCCGAGTCGGCGACCGCGGCGGCGGGCTGGCTCTGCGCCCACTGATTCCCGGGGCACGGGGACGGGAAGACGAGCAGCCCGGCCGGTTCCGGCCACCGGATTTCCCCGGTGGCGGCGCCGTGCCACCAGTTGTCCGTGGCGCAACCGAGCGTTCACGACCGTCGGGGCGCTGTTGGTCCCCGTTGCCCGCGGGTTTCTGAAAGGATGAGCAAAGACTCGATCAGATGCGCAAAAGGGGAGAATTTCGTGGTAGCCAGCCGCCCACAGTCGGGAATGGGCCCTGCCGAGCTGGTGCAGGCTGCGGCCATGGCCCGTCGTTTCTATCTTGAGGGCAAGTCCAAGATCCAGATCGCGGAGGAGTTCGGCGTCAGCCGGTTCAAGGTCGCGCGGGTGCTGGAGACGGCGCTGGAGCGTGATCTCGTACGCATCGAGATCCGGGTGCCCTCCGAACTGGACGCCGAGCGCTCCGACGCCCTGCGGGCCCGCTACGGCCTGCGGCACGCGGTGGTCGTCGAGTCGCCCGCGGACGCTCCCCCCGCCTTCGGCGGCCAGACCCCGCCCGACGACGCCGCCGACCCCGAGAACCTCGGTGAGGTCGCCGCCGACCTGCTCGGCGAGCTGGTCACCGAGGGCGATGTGCTCGGGCTCGCCTGGGGCCGTTCGACGATCCACATGGCGGCCGCGCTGCACCGGCTGCCGCCGTGCACGGTCGTGCAGTTGACCGGGGTGTACGACGCCGGCACCGCCGACCGCGGCTCGGTCGAGGCGGTGCGCCGTGCCGCCGACGTCTCCGGGGGCGAGGCGCACCCGATCTACGCGCCGATGCTGCTGCCGGACTCGGCGACCGCCGAGGCGCTGCGCCGGCAGACCGGGATCGCCCGGGCCTTCGAGTACTTCGACAAGGTCACCGTCGCCTGCGTCTCCATCGGCTCCTGGGAGCCGGGCGTCTCGACCGTCTACGACATGCTGAGCGAGGAGGAGCGGGAGCACTACGCCTCGCTGGGCGCGGCCGCCGAGATGTCCGCGCACCTCTTCGACGCCGAGGGGCGCCGGATCGGACGGGACCTGGGCGAGCGGTGCATCACCGTCGAGGCGGACCGGCTGCGCCGTATCCCCGAGGTCGTCGCCATCGCGGGCGGCCGGCGCAAGGCCGCGGCGATCGGCGCGGTGCTGCGCTCGGGCCTGGTGACGAGCCTGGTCACGGACACCGCGGCGGCCGATCACCTGCTGCTGGAGACCGGCCCCGGGCCGCGCCCCGCCCTGGACCGGGCGGACCCGGACGGATCGTGACGCGGAACGTGACACCGGGTGGCCGGCGGGCGGCCGGCCACCCCTGAGGCGCTCACCGGCGGGCAGCCGGGGCGGGCCTGTGACAGCATCGGCGCCATGGTGATCCGCTCCGCCGCACGGCGTGCCGCCGTCGTCCTCGCCGCGCTGCTCGCCGGGCTGCTGTTCGTCCTGACCGGATGTGCCACCGGCGGTGCGGCCGAGGGGAGTTCGCCCCGGCCGCCGCGGGCCGCCTCCGACGTCACCGCCGCACCGGGCACCTCCGGCGTACCGGAGTGGGCGCACGGCCTGCCGGTCGTCACCGTCGGCCGGCTGCCCTCCCAGGCCCGGGACACGCTGCGGCTCATCGACGCCGGCGGGCCCTTCCCGTACCGGCAGGACGGGACCGTCTTCGGCAACCGCGAGGGCCTGTTGCCCCGTCAGGCGCGCGGCTACTACCACGAGTACACGGTCCCCACACCCGGCTCACCGGACCGCGGCGCCCGCCGCCTCGTCACCGGCGAGAGCCACGAGACCTACTACACCGATGACCACTACCGATCCTTCCAGGCGGTGTTGCGATGACCGAGTCCGTGCCCCGGCCGCTTGCGGCGGTACTGGAGGGGAGCACCCCGCCGGGGGTGTTGACCTGGCCCGCCGACCGGCCGGTGGCGGATGCGCTGGCGGCCGCGCGGGACGCCGGCTGGAGCGGTGCGGCCCTGGAGCTGGCCGGGACGGTCGACAAGGCCGCGTTCATGGACCGGTGCGCACGGTCGCTGCGGCTGCCGGACTGGTTCGGCCGCAACTGGGACGCGCTCGCCGACTGCCTCACCGACCTGTCCTGGTGCCCCGCCGACCGCGGCCGGCTGCTGGTCGTCACGGGCTGGCAGGACTACGCGGCCGCCGCGCCGGACGACTGGAGCGTCGTCGAATCCGTCCTGGCCGACGCGGTGGGGTTCTGGCGCGACACCGACACCGGACTGGCGGTGATCATGGCCAGGGGACGCGGCCGGCGGCGCGGCTGACCGCCGGACCAGGGACGACCCGCGGATGCGGGCCGGCGGGCCGCCTTGGCGGATCGCACACACGGCCCCGAACGGGCTCGGACAATCGTATGAGCCCTGGTCAGGGCCCGTATCCTGGCCTTATGCGATTCCTGAATCCGAAGAACGGCGCGCTCGAAGAGAGTTCTTCGGTGCCCTACGACCTGACCTACGACGATGTGTTCATGGTGCCCGGCCGCTCCGCTGTGGGCTCCCGCCAGGGCGTGGACCTCTCCTCGCCCGACGGGTCCGGAACCACCATCCCGCTCGTGGTTGCCAACATGACGGCGATCGCCGGCCGCCGGATGGCCGAGACCGTCGCCCGCCGTGGTGGCCTGGTCGTCATCCCGCAGGACATTCCGATCGACGTCGTCACCGACGTCGTGACCTGGGTCAAGCGCCGTCATCTGGTACTGGACACGCCGATCGTGCTCTCCCCGGTCGCGACGGTCGCCGACGCGCTGGCGCTGCTGCCCAAGCGGGCGCACGGCGCGGGCATCATCGTCGAGGGCGGCCGCCCGATCGGCGTCGTCACCGAGCACGACCTGGCCGGGGTGGACCGCTTCACCCAGGTCTCCGAGGTCATGTCCAAGGACCTGCTGGTCCTGGACGCGGACATCGACCCGCGCGAGGCCTTCAACCGCCTCGACGCCGCCAACCGCAAGCTCGCGCCCGCGGTCGACGAGAACGGCATGCTGGTCGGCATCCTCACCCGCAAGGGCGCCCTGCGCGCCACCCTGTACACCCCCGCCACGGACGCCGACGGCAAGCTGCGGATCGCCGCCGCCGTCGGCATCAACGGCGATGTGGCCGGCAAGGCCCAGGCGCTGCTGGACGCCGGCGTGGACACCCTCGTCATCGACACCGCGCACGGCCACCAGGAGTCGATGATCGAGGCGATCAGGAAGGTGCGGGCGCTGGACCCGCAGGTGCCGATCGTCGCCGGCAACATCGTCGCCGCCGAGGGCGTCCGCGACCTGATCGAGGCCGGCGCGGACATCATCAAGGTCGGTGTCGGACCGGGCGCGATGTGCACCACCCGCATGATGACCGGTGTCGGCCGGCCGCAGTTCTCCGCGGTGCTGGAGTGCGCCGCCGAGGCCAGGAAGTACGGCAAGCACGTCTGGGCCGACGGCGGGGTGCGCCACCCCCGCGACGTCGCCATGGCGCTGGCCGCCGGTGCCTCCAACGTCATGATCGGCTCCTGGTTCGCCGGGACGCTGGAGTCGCCCGGCGACCTCCAGCACACCGCCGACGGCCGCCCGTACAAGGAGAGCTTCGGCATGGCCTCGGCCCGTGCGGTGCAGCGCCGGACGAGCGAGGAGTCGTCCTACGACCGGGCCCGCAAGGCGCTCTTCGAGGAGGGCATCTCCACCTCGCGGATGTTCATCGATCAGGCGCGCCCCGGCGTCGAGGACCTGATCGACTCGATCATCGCCGGCGTCCGCAGCTCCTGCACGTACGCGGGCGCGGCCTCCCTGGAGGAGTTCGCCGAGAAGGCCGTCGTCGGCGTGCAGAGCGCCGCCGGCTACGCAGAGGGCAAGCCGCTGCACGACAGCTGGAACTGACGCCCGACACCCCCGGCACCAGCCGCTCACCGGCCCCGCACCGACTCGGTGCGGGGCCGGTCGCGTCGCGGGACCCGCGCCGTGTCCACCCTGTGGACACTCCGCCGGGGGGCCGTGCGACCGGTGCCCGAAACACAACGAACCTCCGCTCTCGGCACCTGTGCGCAACGATCGGCCACGGTTGCGCAAGGAACCTGCATTACGGCAGCTCAGCGGCGCCCCGTAAGGTCATCCGCGAGTACGTGGAGTGGCGGCGACCGCCTGCTCGGCGGTCATCGGCGCAGGGTGCTTCGGCATGCCCGCGTACGGATCGTCGTCGGTCGCCGTCACCCGACCGGCAGCGATTAAGGAGCCACCCCAGTGTTGGAGCACGGCGCAGCCCCGCCCGCAGGGGACACCGCCACCAGTCCGCCCGTCCCCGGAGCCCTCGGCACCCGGTTGATGCGGCGCAAGCCGGTGGAGCGGCTGGTCGCCGAGGGCGGGCAGGGCCAAGGGGGCTCGCTCCGCCGCTCGATGGGCGTCTGGCAGCTGACGATGATCAGCATCGGTGCCACCCTCGGCACCGGGATCTTCGTCGTGCTCGGCACGGCCGTCCCGCAGGCCGGTCCCGCGGTGGTCCTCGCCTTCGTACTCGCCGGCATCACCGCCCTGTTCTCGGCGCTGTCCTACGCGGAGCTGGCCGGCAGCATCCCGGTCTCCGGCTCCTCGTACTCCTACGCCTACGCCACCCTCGGCGAGCTGATCGCCTGGGTCTGCGGCTGGTGCCTGATCCTGGAGTACGGCGTCTCGGTCGCGGCCGTCGCGGTGGGCTGGGGCCAGTACCTCAACGAGCTGCTCGACGGCGTCTTCGGCTTCACCATCCCCGACGCGCTGGCCGCACCGCCCGGTGACGGCGGCTACTTCAACCTGCCGGCGCTGCTGGTGGTGCTGCTGGCGATGGCGTTCCTGCTGGGCGGGGCCAAGGAGAGCGCCCGGGCCAACACCATCATGGTGGTCGTCAAGATCGTCGCGCTGCTGCTGTTCTGCGGCGTCGCCGTGCAGGGCGTGCGGTCCGGCAACTACGCCAACTTCATGCCGATGGGCATGGCCGGCGTCAGCGCCGCGGGCGCCACCCTGTTCTTCTCGTACATCGGCTTCGACGCGGCCTCCACCGCCGGCGAGGAGGCCAAGAACCCGCAGCGCGACCTGCCGCGCGCGATCATGCTGTCGCTGGTGATCGTCACCGCGCTGTACTGCCTGGTCGCCGCGATCGCGGTGGGCGCGATGCCGTGGCAGAAGTTCCAGGGCTCGGAGGCCGCACTGGCCGGCATCATGAAGTCCGTGTCCGGCCACGACTACTGGGCCGTGCTGCTCGCCCTCGGTGCGGTGATCGCCATCGCCAGCGTCGTGCTGACCGTGCTCTACGGCCAGACTCGCATCCTCTTCGCGATGTCCCGGGACGGCCTGGTGCCGAAGGCGTTCTCCACGGTGCACGCCAAGACCGGAGTGCCGCGCGTCAACACCGTCATCGTCTCGCTGTTCTGCGGCGTGCTGGCCGCGGCGGTGCCGCTGGGCGAGCTGGCGGACGCCACCAGCATCGGCACCCTCTTCGCCTTCGCGCTGGTCAACGTGGCCGTGATCGTGCTGCGCCGGACGCGTCCCGAGATGCCGCGGACCTTCCGTACACCGCTCTCGCCGCTCTTCCCGGCGATCGGCTTCCTGCTGTGCGTCGGCATGATGCTCAGGCTGGGGGCGGTGACCTGGGTGGTCTTCGGTGTCTGGTTGGTCGTGGGCCTTGTGATCTACTTCGGTTACGGCATGCGCCGCTCCCGATTGGCCACACCAGAGAAGTGATCCACCCGCAGTGCGACTGAACGATCTCGACGAACGCATCGTCCACGCCCTCGCCGAGGACGCCCGCCGCAGCTACGCCGACATCGGCCAGGAGGTCGGGCTGTCCGCCCCCGCCGTCAAGCGCCGGGTGGACCGGCTGCGGGCCGACGGCGCCATCACCGGTTTCACCGTACGGGTGGACCCGGCGGCGCTCGGCTGGGAGACCGAGGGGTACATCGAGATCTACTGCCGACGGAACACCTCGCCCGAGGCGATCCACCGCGGCCTGTCGCGCTACCCGGAAGTGGCGTCCGCCTCCACCGTCACCGGTGAGGCGGACGCCCTCGTCCAGGTCTTCGCCTCCGACATGCGGCACTTCGAGCGGGTGCTGGAACGGATCGCGGGCGAACCGTTCGTCGAGCGGACCAAGTCCGTGCTGGTGCTGTCGCCGCTGCTGCGGCGCTACAGCTCGGGCGCGCCGGGCTAGCCCGCCGTCCGCGGCCCTGACCGGCTCTCCCGCACGCGCGCTGGAGGTCACCCCCCGGTGCTCCCGGACCGCGCGCCGGTGCGCAGGCCGGTGACCACGGCGACGCCGAGGACGAGCACCACGCCCGCCGCGATCCGGTAGCCCAGCGCCGCGGCAGCGGTGAAGGCGTCGGCCACCCCGGCGCCGTGTCCGGTGCCCGACGTGAAGCGCACGGACAGCACGGTGCCGACCACGGCGATCCCCAGCGCCGCACCCAACTCCCGTGCCGCGCCCTGGAGTCCGGAGCCCATCCCCGCGCGGCCGGCCGGCACGGACGCCACGATCGCATGCGACAGGCACGGCATCGCCAGCCCCGCACCGACCGACATCGTCAGCAGGAACACCACGTAGCGGACGTACGGGGTGCCGGCGTCGGCGGTGGACAGCAGCAGCAGACCGGCCGCGATCAGCACCAGCCCCGCACCGACCGTCCGGGCCTCACCGACCCTCTGGGCCCAGCGCAGCCCGTACCGCGTCACCGCCATCATCCCGAAGGCCAGCGGCACGATCGCAAAGCCGGTCTGGAGCGGCGAGTAGCCCTTCACGTACTGGAGGAACTGGGCGTTGACGTAGAAGAGCGCGAACATCCCGAAGAACGTCACGGCGATGCCGAGGGCGCCGGCGCGCAGGTGCGGCAGCCGGAAGAGCCGCGGGTCGAGCACCGGGTGCGCGGCCCGCAGCCCGTGCCGCACGAACACCGCGAGGACCACCAGGGCCAGCGCGAAGGCGCCGGTCACCGCGGCGGAGGTCCAGCCCAGGCCCGGCCCCTCGATGATGCCGAAGAGCAGCGCCGCCGCCCCCAGCACCAGCAGCGCAGAACCGGGCAGGTCGAGCGCCGCGGTCTGCCGCGGCACCCGCGGTGCGGCCGACGCGACCCAGAGCAGCAGGGCCAGCCCGAGCGGCACATACGCCCAGAACAGCCCCTGCCAGGGCAGGTACTGGAGGACCAGCGCACCGCCCGCGTTGCCCGCCATCCCCCCGATGCCGAGCGCCGTGCTCCAGGCGGCGACGGCGCCGGCCCTGCGGTCCGGTGGCGTGGCGTGCAGCAGGACGGACATCGTGGCCGGGACCAGCAGTGCGGCGCCGGCACCGGAGAGGGCGCGGCCCGCCAGCAGCGTCACCAGGGTCGGCGCCAGCGCGCTCAGCAGCGCGCCGGCCGCGAAGACGCCCAGCCCGGTCAGCAGGACGCCCTTGCGGCCGAACCGGTCGCCGAGCGCACCGGCCGGGACCAGCAGCCCCGCGAAGACCAGCACATAGGTGTCGACGATCCACAGCAGCTGGGCGGCGGACGGGTGCAGCCCACTCGCGGCGATCTTGGGTATCGCGAGGTTCATCGCGGCCACCAGCGACTGGGCGACCAGCACGCAGGCGCACATCGCGACGGTCACCGAGCGGCGCCGGGCGCGCGGGCCGGCGGTCGGGGCGGCGGAAGGAGCAACGGTCGAGGTCATGGCCGGGACGCTAGAGTCCGGGTGGAATAACCTCAACTGCAAGGTGTGCACTCCATGATTGCGCGAAACGCAAACATCGATCTCAACCTGCTGACGGCGCTGGACGCCCTGCTCGAAGAGGAGAGCGTGACCGCGGCCGCCGACCGGCTCGGCCTCTCCGGCCCGGCCATGAGCCGCGCCCTCGGACGGATCCGCCGGACGATCGGCGACCCCGTCCTGGTGCGCGCCGGCCGCCATATGGTGCCCACCCCGCGGGCCCGGGAGATCCGGGCCGAGGTCCGCCGGCTGGTGGAGGCGGCGCACGGAGTACTGGCCCCCTCCGCGCCCGCCGACCCGGCCCGGCTCGCCCGGGTCTTCACGCTCAGTACCAACGACCTCTTCGTCACCGCCGTCGGCCCCCGGCTGATCGCCCTCGCCGCCGCGGAGGCACCGCAGGTCGTGCTGCGCTTCCTCGGCGAGAGCCACGTCGACCTGCCGCTGCTCCGCGAGGGCGCCGCCGACCTGGAGCTGGGCGTCATCGACAGCCGTGAGCCGGAGATCCGCACCGAGCGGCTGTTCGTCGACCGCGGTGTGGTGGTGGTCCGCGAGGGCCACCCGCTGACCGGCGCGAAGCTCACCCCGCGCCGCTACGCCGACGCCCCGCACGTCAACTTCAGCCGCCGCGGCCGGCTGACCGGCCCCATCGACGCCGCGCTCGCCGAGCTGGGGCTGCGCCGCAAGGTCATCACCACCGTGCCGACCTACACCGCCGCGCTGCTGATGGTCCGCGACAGCGATGCGGTCGGCCTGGCGAGCGAGGTGACCGCGGCGTCGACGATCCGCAGCCTCGGCCTGCGCACCCTGCCGATGCCGTTCGACCTGCCCCCGATGACCATGGAGATGGCCTGGCACCCACGTCAGGAGGCCGACGCCGGGCATCTGTGGCTGCGCGGGCTGGTGCGGCGGGTCGTCACGGAGATGGTCGGTGCCGCACCCGCCACGGCAGGCCCGTGACGTCGCCGCTCTCCAGGGGCCCGAAGGGCGCCGACGCCCCGCACGGCGCCAGGTCCGCGGTCCCGCCACGGGCCCACCCCGCCCCGGCCGGATCCGGCACCCGGCCCCCGACCTGCGCGAACCTCGGACGCAACGAATCGCCGGGGAGTCGCTTGAACGCGCAATGAATCGTCCATCTGCACGCAACGGTGGTGCCTTGTCCGGAATCGTCGGTGCCCCGTACCGTCAATGCGTCCCGCCCACACCCGTTCCGCCGAGGGGTCCCATGACGTCGCTGCACACCGCCCTGCTCCAGAGTTCGGGACGGCCCGGCGACGTCGCGCACAACCTCAAGGTGCTCGACGACGCGGCCCGCACGGCGGCCGCGCACGGCGCCGGACTGCTGGTCGCGCCCGAGATGTTCCTCACCGGCTACGCCATCGGCGACGACGTCCCGAAGCTGGCCGAGCCCGCCGACGGCGACTCCGCCGACGCCGTCGCCGAGATCGCCGGGCGGCACGGCCTCGCCGTCGCCTACGGCTTCCCCGAGCGCGACGGAGCGACCGTCTACAACGCGGCCCAGCTCATCGCCCCCGACGGGCAGCGCCTGGCCACCTACCGCAAGACGCACCTCTTCGGCTGCTTCGAGCGCGAGTGGTTCACCCCGGGCGAGACGCCGGTCGTCCAGGCCGAGCTGGGCGGCGTCCGGATCGGCCTGATGATCTGCTACGACGTGGAGTTCCCCGAGAACGTCCGCGCGCACGCCCTGGCCGGCACCGACCTGCTGCTGGTGCCCACCGCGCAGATGCACCCCTTCCAGTTCGTCGCCGAGTCCCTGGTGCCGGTCCGCGCCTTCGAGAACCAGATGTACGTCGCGTACGTCAACCGCACCGGCCCGGAAGGGGAGTTCGAGTTCGTCGGGCTCTCCACGCTGGCCGGACCCGACGGGGTCGCCCGGGCCCGTGCCGGCCGCGGCGAGGAGCTGGTGTTCGCCGACGTCGACCCGGAGTTCCTCGCCGCCTCGCGCGAGCACAACCCGTACCTGCGCGACCGCCGCCCCGGCCTGTACGCGTCCCTCGTCTGACCGGCCCCGGCCGCTCCGTCCCCGCCTCTCGCCTCCCCCTCGCCTCACCCCTGCTTCACCTGCAAGGAGTCCGTCCCCATGACGTCCACGGTGCCGCCCGCCGTCCCGCACACCGATGCCCAGCCGCCGATCACCATGTTCGGTCCGGACTTCCCCTACGCCTACGACGACTTCCTGGCCCACCCGGCGGGCCTCGGTCAGATACCGGCGACCGAGCACGGCACCGAGGTGGCGATCGTCGGTGGCGGCCTCTCCGGCATCGTCACGGCGTACGAGCTGATGAAGATGGGCCTCAAGCCCGTCGTCTACGAGGCCGACCAGATCGGCGGCCGACTGCGCACCGTCGGCTTCGAGGGCTGCTCCTCCCACGGCGGCGCCGACGAACTCAACTGCGAGCTGGGCGCGATGCGCTTCCCGCCGTCCTCGACGGCGCTCCAGCACTACATCGACCTGGTCGGCCTTGCGACCACGCCGTTCCCCAACCCGCTCGCCGAGGCCACCCCGTCCACGGTCGTCGACCTCAAGGGCGAGTCGCACTACGCCGAGACCCTGGACGACCTGCCCGCGGTCTACCGCCAGGTCGCCGAGGCGTGGAACGCCTGCCTGGAGGAGGGTGCCGACTTCTCCGACATGAACCAGGCCATGCGCGAACGTGACGTCCCGCGCATCCGCGAGATCTGGGCGAAGCTCGTCGAGAAGCTCGACAACCAGACCTTCTACGGCTTCCTCTGCGACTCCACGGCCTTCACGTCCTTCCGGCACCGCGAGATCTTCGGCCAGGTCGGCTTCGGCACCGGCGGCTGGGACACCGACTTCCCCAACTCCATCCTGGAGATCCTGCGGGTCGTCTACACCGAGGCCGACGACCACCACCGCGGCATCGTCGGCGGCTCCCAGCAGCTGCCGCTGCGCCTGTGGGAGCGCGAGCCGCAGAAGATCGTGCACTGGGCGCCGGGCACCTCGCTGTCGACGCTGCACGACGGCGCGCCGCGCCCGGCCGTGACCCGCCTGCACCGCACCGCCGGCAACCGCATCACCGTCACCGACGCCTCCGGCGACATCCGCTCCTTCAAGGCGGTGGTCTTCACCGCCCAGTCCTGGATGCTGCTGTCCAAGATCGCCTGTGACGACGAGCTGTTCCCGATCGACCACTGGACGGCGATCGAGCGCACCCACTACATGGAGTCCAGCAAGCTCTTCGTGCCCGTCGACCGGCCGTTCTGGCTGGACAAGGACGAGGACACGGGGCGCGACGTGATGAGCATGACGCTCACCGACCGGATGACCCGCGGTACGTACCTGCTGGACAACGGGCCGGACAAGCCCGCCGTCATCTGCCTCTCGTACACCTGGTGCGACGACAGCCTGAAGTGGCTGCCGCTGGACGCGAACGAGCGGATGGAGGTCATGCTGAAGTCGCTCGGCGAGATCTACCCGAAGGTCGACATCCGCAAGCACATCATCGGCAACCCGGTCACCGTGTCCTGGGAGAACGAGCCCTACTTCATGGGCGCGTTCAAGGCCAACCTGCCCGGCCACTACCGCTACCAGCGGCGGCTGTTCACCCACTTCATGCAGGACCGGCTCCCCGAGGACAAGCGCGGCATCTTCCTCGCCGGCGACGACATCTCCTGGACCGCCGGCTGGGCCGAGGGCGCCATCCAGACCGCGCTCAACGCCGTGTGGGGCGTGATGCACCAGCTGGGCGGCGCCACCGACCCGACCAACCCGGGCCCCGGTGACGTCTACGACGAGATCGCACCGGTCGAACTGCCCGAGGACTGACCGGGTACGACGGGCTCCAGGGCGGCCGGCTCAGACCCCGGCCGCCCGCGCCGCCGCGTACACCTCCGCCGCGAGGTCGGTCAGCTCCGCGGCGTCCCGCGCCCGACCCTGGAGGTCGATGAGGATCTCCGCCACGCCCACCGCGGCGTGCGCGACCAGGTCCTCGACGATCTGCGCGACGCTGCCCTGGAAGGGGCGGCGGTCCGCGCCCCGGTACGGTTGGCGGGTGTGGTGGGTGTTGACCCGCAGCACGCTCTGCACCGGCTGTGTGCGCCCCCGTTCGGCGGCCAGCTCCTGCACCTGGGCCCACTGCCGGGCGAGCTGCGCGGCGCCCGTCCCGACCGGCATCCAGCCGTCCGCCCGGTCGACCAGCCGGCGCCGGGCCCGCGGGCTGGTGGCGGGCAGCAGGATCGGGATCGGGCGCTTCGGCTTGGGGCCGACGACGGACGGGGCGATGGTCGTCAGCGACCCCTGGTACGCCACCGGGTCCGGGCCCCACACCGCCCGGCAGACGTCGATCACCTCGTCCAGGACCCTGCCGCGCCGCGCGAACGGGGCGACGGCGGCGGCCGCGTACTCGTCCAGCGACCAGCCGGTGCCCAGCCCCGCCACCACCCGGCCGCCACTCGCCGCGTCCAGCGAGGCGAGGCCGCGGGCCAGTTGGAAGGGCACGTGCAGCGGGGCCACCAGGACGCTGGTGCCCAGCCGGGCGCGTTCGGTGACCGCCGCGGCCAGCGCCAGCGTCACCAGGGGGTCGGCGACCGAGCGGTACTGATCGGGCCAGGGCAGGCCCGGAATCCCGTACAGCCCCTGGGTGGCGGGCTGCGGGAACAGGATCCGCTCGAAGACCCAGAGGCTGTCGTAGCCGGTCCGCTCGGCGGCCCGGGCCACGTCGGGCACGTCCCGGCCGATGTCGTACTGCCGCATCTGCGGAAGGCCCAGACCGAGTCGGATGGCCATGCGCCGCGCTCCTTCGTCTCAGGTGTCCCTCGACCAACGTACCCGCGGGGTAAGGAAGTTCACCGGTGAAACGTCGATGCGGCGGGCGGCGCGGCGGCCGGGTCACCCGGGCAGCGGCGTCAGCAGCATCCGTCCCACCAGGCCCACCCCGGCGTCCAGCCGCTCGGTGAACTCCTCCGTCACCTCGGGCAGCCGGCGCACGCTCCACAGGGCCCGGGCCGCCACCCAGGCGCCGTCCCTGGCCTTGTCCAGGGACCAGGACCCGATCAGATGCGTCAGCGGGTCGGCGATGTCGAGCACGTCGGGGCCGGGCATCAGCCGTTCGCGGATCCGCTCCTCCAGGCTGGTCAGCACCCCGCCCACCCGGTCGAAGTCGGTCTCCAGCGCATCCGGTTCGCACTCCAGCGCCCGGCAGGTGTCCAGCACCGCCAGCGCCAGGTCATGGCCGATATGGGCGTTGATCCCGGCCAGCGCGAACTGGAGCGGACGTACTCCGGGGTGGCGGCGCAGCTGGAACAGCGGCCGCCAACAGGCCGGCGGGCGGAGCCCCGCCGCCGCGGCGTCCACCGCGTCGAAGTAGCGCCGCGCGAAGCGGACGTCCAGCTCGCCGGCGGCCCGGGCGTCCTCGAAGGCGCCGTCCCCGATGCGCCGCGCCACCGCCTCCGTGACGGTCAGGTAGACGCCGTTGAAGACGGCCACCCCGTCCTCGGCGGGCAGCGCCGCGTCCAGCGCCCGCATCCGCGCCAGCACCTCCGCCACCCGCGGAGCGGTCGCGCCGTCCCCAGGCCCGTGGTCGCCACCGCATTCCTGAGTCGTCGTCATCCGCCCAGCGTGACAGCCGGATTACGAATATCTGTGTTTGCCGGGCGGCGTTGACCGGAACGGGGTAATAATCGGCGCGCCCTCTTGTGACGCGTCGACGCGCCGCGAAGAGGGCGTAACGACCTTTGAGAACCCCATATTTTCGGCGTCCCAGGAAGCACCGCGGTGAACGCGGTGCAGAATTCCGGAGGTTGGCGTATGTCCCGAAGACCTGCTGCCGCACTCACCGCCCTGCTCCTGGCCTTAGCGGCGCTGCTCGGCGCCGCCGCCCCGGCATCGGCGGTTCCCGCCGACAAGCCCCGGATACTGGCGAGTTGGACGCAGACGAGTGCGGCCGGCTATCGCAGCTGGGCGGCCGCCCGCGACCACCGCTCGAAGTGGTCCGCCTACCACTTCGACTGGAACACGGATTACTGCTCGAAGTCGCCCGACAAACCCCTTGGCTTTCCCTTCCGGATCTCCTGTGCGCGGCATGACTTCGGCTACCGGAACTACAAGAAAGCGGGCACCTTCGCCGCCAACAAAGCGCGGCTGGACAGCGCCCTGTACGCGGACCTGAAGCGGGTCTGCGCCCGCTACTCGGGCCACAGGAAGACCTCCTGCAACGCCCTGGCATGGACCTATTACCAGGCCGTCAAGAAGTACGGCCACTGACGCGGCGGACCCGGGGGCCCTTCGTCGGACGACGGGCCCACGGCCTACGCCTCGTCGTACGACGAGGTGCCCTCGTCCAGCAGCGGCGGCTGCGCCTTCAGATGCGCGGGGGCCAGGGCGCGCAGCGCGTGGTAGCCGGTGAGCACCACGATCGTGCCCAGCGCGATCCCGCCCAGCTCGAAGTTGTCGCTGATGTGCAGGCTGACCCCGCCGACGCCGATGATGATGCCGGCGGCGACCGGTACGAGGTTCAGCGGATTGCGCAGGTCCACCTTGTTGTGCACCCAGATCTGGGCGCCGAGCAGGCCGATCATGCCGTAGAGGATGACGGTGATGCCGCCCAGCACCCCGCCGGGGATCGCGGCCACCACCGCGCCGAACTTCGGGCACAGGCCGAAGAGCAGGGCGAAGCCGGCCGCGGCCCAGTAGGCAGCGGTGGAGTAGACCCGGGTCGCCGCCATCACGCCGATGTTCTCGGAGTAGGTGGTGTTGGGCGGGCCGCCGAGCGCGGTGGAGAGCACCGAGGCCGCGCCGTCCGCGGAGATCGCGGTGCCGAGCTCGTCGTCCAGCGGGTCGCCGGTCATCTCGCCGACCGCCTTGACGTGCCCGGCGTTCTCCGCGACCAGCGCGATCACGACGGGCAGCGCGACCAGGATCGCCGACGTCTGGAAGCTCGGCCCGTGGATGTGCGGCAGGCCGATCCAGTCGGCCTGGCCGACCGCGGAGAGGTCCAGCCGCCAGTGGTCGGTGACCTTCCCCGCGCCGTTGACGGAGTGGATCATTCCGAAGACCCGGTCGAAGACCCAGGAGACGGCGTAACCGAAGACCAGCCCCAGGAAGATCGCGATGCGCGACCAGAAGCCGCGCAGGCACACCACGGCGCCGCCGGTGAACAACATGGTCAGCAGCGCCACCCACTGGTCCTGCGGCCAGTACGTGCTCGCCGTCACCGGCGCCAGGTTGAAGCCGATCAGCATCACCACCGCGCCGGTGACCACCGGGGGCATCACGGCGTGGATGATCCGCGCCCCGAACCACCGCACGGCCAGGCCGACCAGGAACAGCACGACACCGACGACCAGCACCGCGCCGGTGACCGTCGCACTGGTGCCGCCCTGCGCCCGGATCACCGCGGCGACCCCGACGAACGACAGCGAACAGCCCAGGTACGAGGGCACCCGGCCGCGGGTCGCCAGCAGGAAGATGACCGTCGCGACACCGGACATCATGATCGCGAGGTTGGGGTCGAGGCCCATCAGGACCGGAGCGACGAAGCTCGCCCCGAACATCGCGACCACGTGCTGCGCGCCCAGCCCGACCGTCCGCGGCCAGGACAGCCGCTCATCCGGTCTGACGACGGCACCGGGGGCCGGGTTGCGCCCGTCGCCATGCACGGTCCAGCGGACGCCGAGGCCCATGACTGCTCCACTTCTCCAGGACGGTGGTGACCGTCCACACGGGATGACCGGGCAATGTTAGAGCGGCGTAAGGCCGATTCGTCCCGGTGTGCCACGACCCGGGAGGGCTATGGCGTCGGTCACTTGGTCGTTGCGCCGACGGCGGCGCCCGGCCCGACGAGCAGAGCGTTCTAAGCGCCCGCTTACGATTGCTCCGGCAAGCGCACCCAGCAACCCAGGAGCAGCACCCCGTGAGCGTCGAAACCCTGCCGGCCGCCGATCCCGCCCCGTTCGGCCAACTGGTCCCCGTCACCGTCCACTTCGACGACCTCGACGCGCTCGGCATGCTCCACAACTCCCGCTACCCGCTGCTGGCCGAGCGCGCCTGGGCGGAATACTGGCACGGCCGGGGCTTCGGCTTCGACGGCGACTGGGCCGCCGCGGGCGACATGTGCAACGTCATCAAGGAGATGCGGATCTCCTACGAGCGTCCGATCACCCGCCCCGGCCACTACGCCGCCCACCTGTGGGTCGAGCGCCTCGGCCGCACCGGTCTGACCTACGGCTTCCGGCTCTGCTCGGCCGACGGCGCGCAGACCTACGCCCGCGGCCACCGGGTCCTCGTCCGGGTCGACTCCGACACGCTGCGCCCCACCCCGTGGTCGGACCGGGCCCGCACGACAGCCGCCGAACTGCTCCGGCCGGCGCCGGACGAGGCGGCCGCGGGCCCGGCAGTGGGCGGTGATTGAGCCGCCGCTGCCTATGGTCGAGCGTCGTTCCCCTCCTGATCGGCGAGGGAGATGAGTTCCCACGGCGGGCTGTCGCCCATGTCTGCCCCTTCGTCGGCGAGTAGGAGGCGTTCAGTGCCCGCACGACCGGCCGGCCGCGCATGAACCTGGCTCCACTCATCAGGTCCCTTGGAATCGATCATCCAGGGAACCGGGAGGCGCTCTACCGGCGGACCGCCGAGATCAGTCCGCCGGACCGCTCCTCGCGCTGCGGCGGGGTGCTGATCGGGCGGCCGTAGGCGGCAGCGCGCTCGCGCAGCGTGTGGCTGTCGGCCTCCCAGCCGTGGCCGGCCAGCCAGCCCACCGGGTCGTCGGGCATCTCCGAGACCCACAGGGACGCCGCCGATCCCGGCGCGGCGTCCGCGCCGAAGCGCTCGATCACGCCGCGCGAGCCCAACGTCAGCCCCATCCGACTGCCTGCCGCCGACAGCGCGCTGATCCGGGCCAGCAGCAGCTCCACCGCGTCCTCGGGCAGATAGATCAGCAGTCCTTCGGCAATCCACACGGTCGGCACGGCCGGGTCGTGCCCTGCGGCGGCCAGCGCGCCTGGCCAGTCCTCACGCAGATCCACCGCGACGGTGATCCGCTCGCAGCGTGCGACGGCCCGCTCCTGGCGCAGCACCGAAGCCTTGAAGTCCAGTGGTGCGGCGGTGTCGACCTCGAACAGCCGGGTGCCCTCGGGCCAGTCGATCCGGAAGGCCCGGCTGTCCATGCCGGCGCCGAGCAGCACGACCTGCCGGACCCCGGACGCGGAGGCCTGCTGCAACAGGTCGTCGAGGAACTTCGTCCTGATGACGATGGAGTACGACACGGCCAGTCGGCGGCGTCGCGCGGCCTCGTCATCGGGCGGCGGCGAGGAGGGCCACAGGCCGCCGGCGGTGGCGAAGGCCTGTGCCAGTGGGTCGCGGAACAGCGCGTTCTCCCGCTCGGTCTCCAGCGCCCGCACCCTGGCCACCCCCACCGCCGTGGCCCACACTCCCGACGGCCGCACCCGCTCCTGATCATCAGTCACCGCGCCAGCCTAACTGGTCGATTCCTAGGGGGGCCTGATGAGTGGAGCCACGTTCATACGCGGCCAGCCGGTCCTGCGCGCACTGACCGCCTACGACCACCAAACCCCTTGGAATCGATCATCTGGATCCGTCACACCATCGATCAGGTCGGCTCAACGAGTCGTCCACCAGCTCGTCACCGGTCCCAGATCAGAAACCCCTGACAGCCGTTACGGGACAGCCGTCAGTAGCCGGTGCGGCGGAGCACCTCGCGCACCGCCATCGCGCCGGCCTCCTCGAACCCCCGCTCGTGGGAGTCGACTTCGTGCCAGCGGGCCTCGACGACCGTGCACCAGGCTGCCGCCCGCAGACCCGCGGGCAGGGCGTCGAGGGCGCCGCGCACGCCGCGTTCCCATGCCCGCGCATACGCGTCGGGCAGCCACTCCCGCGGATACCCCGCGGGTGCCCGGAGGTCCCGGTTGCGTTGCCGGTCGCGCACCGGCCAGTCGAAGACGACCGGTGCGAACTCGTCGTCCGGCAGCGGCTCGACGTCCAGCCGGACGATCGCGAACGGGCCGCCGCACGAGGTCTGGCGGACGTGGTGGATGCGCACGTCCCGCACCGCACGGGGCGGGAAGCGGCAGCCGCCCGCGTGGTCCGCCGCGGTCATGACCGCTCCAGGTCGTCGGCCACCGTGCGGGCGCCGCCGGACGCCGTACGCCCCGGGGCCCGCAGCACCCGCGCGCCGCCGACGAGTCCGAGGGCCAGCACCGTGACCAAGGCGAACGAGCCGGTCAACGAGGTCGCCTGGGCGATCCCGCCGATTGCGGACGGGGCGATCAGGCCCGAGGTGTAGACGATCGTGGCCACGCCGGCGATCGCCTGGCTGGGCGCCGGGCCGCTGCGGCCGGCGGCCGCGAACGCCAACGGGACCACGACCGCGATGCCCAGGCCCATCAGGCCGAAGCCGACCATCGCCGTCGCCGGCTGGTGTGCGGTGACGATCAGCAGTCCGCCGGCCGTCGCCAGCGCGCCCCCGGCCCGTACCGTGCGCACCACGCCGAAGCGGGCCACCACCCTGTCGCCGGCCAGCCGGGCGCCGGCCATCGTGCAGGCGAAGGCGGTGGTCGAGGCGGCCGCCAGGCCGGCGTCGGTGCCCAGTTGGTCGCGGAGGTAGACCGCCGACCAGTCCAGGCCGGCGCCCTCGGCGAACACGGCGCAGAAGCCCACGGCGCCGATGGCCAGCGCGGACCTCGGCGGGAGCGCGAAGCGTGGCGGCGGGTGCTCGTCGGGCGCGCTGCGCAGGTCCAGGACGCCCTGGCAGGCGAGCACACCGAGCACGGTCAACACCAGCGCGGCGCCGGCCAGATGGAGCCGGGCGTCCCACCCCGCGTGGGCGGCGACGGTGCCCACCCCGGAGCCGAGCAGTGCGCCCGCGCTCCACATGCCGTGCAGCCCCGACATGATGGGCCGGCCGAGCCGGTCCTCGGTCTCCACGCCCAGCGCGTTCATCGCCACGTCCGCCGTGCCGGAGGCCGCCCCGTACGCCAGCAGCGCCGGGCAGAGCGCGTACAGGGTGGGGGAGAGGGCGGGCAGGACCAGCGAGAGGGTCCACAGGGCAAGCAGTCCGCGCAGCGCGGTGCGGGCGCCGAAGCGATGGCTGATCCGGCCGGCCAGCGGCATCGCCAGCGACGCGCCGATCGCCGGGAAGGCCAGCGCGAGCCCCAGCTGGCCGGGCGGGATGCCGGTGTGGTCCTGGATCCAGGGGATGCGGGTGGCGAAGTTGCCGGTGACCGAGCCGTGGAGGAGGAAGACCAGGGCGATCGCCCAGCGGGCACGGCGCAGCGCGGTGGGGCGGGGCGGGGTGACGAAGGGGGTGACGTCGTCCGGGACGCCGGTGCCGGCCATGGGCGGTAAATTATCAGGAAGCCTGCCTGATAATAAGAGTCCCGGTCCGAGCCGGTCCGACGGAAGCCGGTCCGACAGGAGGAGAGGAGAGGATCCCGCCATGCATCCACCGCGCGCGGCATCCCCCGGCCGCACCGCCTCCCCGGCCACCGTACGGCTGATCAACGACCGGCTGGCGCTGCAACTCCTGCAATCCGAAGGACCCCTGACGGCAGGTCAGCTCAAGACGCTGACCGGCCTGTCCCGGCCGACCGTGGCGGACCTGGTCGAACGCCTCCGGGCGGCCGGGCTGATCGCCGTGGTGGGGGAGAGCGGCGCACAGCGGCGCGGACCCAACGCCCGGCTCTACGGGATCGTCGCCGACCGGGCCCACCTCGTCGGCCTCGATCTGCGCACGCACTCCGTCACCGTCGCGGTCGCCGACCTCCTGGGCCGGGTGCGCGCCGAACGCACCGTGCCGGTCGGGTCGCGCGACGCCCCCGATACCGCCGTCGCCACCGCCCTCGCCACCGTGGACGAGGCCCTCGCCGCGGCCGGCGCCGACCGTCCGCACACCCTCGCGGTCGGCGCCCCCGGCCTGGTCGACCCCGCGACCGGCCGGCTCGGCGGCACCGACCGGATCCCGTCCTGGCACGCCGCCCTGGTGGGCGAGCTGCGCACACGGACGGCCGTACCGGTCCTGCTGGAGAACGAGGTCAACCTCGCCGCCCTCGCCGAGCAGCGCACGGGAGCGGCCCGCGACCGGGACACCTTCGTCCTGCTCTGGCTCGGCCACGGCACCGGCGCGGCGGTCGTCCTGGACGGCACACTGCGCCGCGGCGCGTCGGGCGGCACCGGCGAGATCGGCTTCCTGCCGGTCCCCGGCACCGATGCACTGCCCTCCGCCACCGGCTGCGACGGCGGCTTCCACTCGCTGGCCGGCTCCGCGGCGGTCTGCGCCCTCGCCGCCGAGCACGGCATCGTCGCCCCGCCCCACGACGGGACGGACCACGGCCGCGCCGCCGACGCCCCGCCCGCCGAACCCCTGGTGCGCGCCGCCGTGGCCGCCGGTGATGCCGGTGCCGGCTTCCTCGATGCCCTGGCCGCCCGGATCGCGCTGGGCGCGGCGGCCGTGTGCGCGGTGCTCGACCCCGGCTGCCTGGTGCTCGGCGGCGAGCTCGGCCGCGCCGGCGGCGATCCGCTCGCCGGTCGGGTCGCCGACCACCTGGCCCGGCTCTCCCCGCTGCGCACCGACGTCCGCGCGAGCACGGTCGGCGGCCGGGCAGTACTGCTCGGCGCGGTGCTCGCCGCCCGCGACACCGCGCAGGACGACCTCTTCGCCCCCGCCGGCTGACCACCGGTCCGGGCAGCCGGCGGGGCCGGTCACGCCCGCAGCGCCTCGCCCGACCGCTCCGTCAGGAACTCGGCGTAGGTCCGCCGTCCGTCCGCGTGCTCCGGGGCGAGGTTGCCGCCCCGCCGCAGCGCCGCGCCCGCGGAGCCCGGCAGCCACACCGGCAGCAGCAGTCGGCGCCGGCCGCCCGCGGCGAGCGTGGCCCGTACCAGCTCCCGGGCCGTGAGCACCTCGGGGCCGCCCAGGTCCGTGACCCGCCCGGCCGGTTCCCCGGCCGCCAACTCGGCCAGCCGGTCCGCCACCTCGCGCACCTCGACCGGCTGCACCCGTACGCCCGTGGGCACCGGCAGCAGCGGCGAGCGGGCGCCCGCCTTGACCATCTGGAGCACCAGGTCGTGGAACTGCGTCGTCCGCAGCACCGTCCAGCCGAGGCCGGAGTTCTCGATCAGCTGCTCCACCGCGAGCTTGGTGCGGTAGTAGCGGATCGGCACCCGGTCCACGCCGACGATCGAGATGTAGACCAGGTGCCGCACCGCGGCCGCCTGCGCCGCCTCGACCAGCCGGCCGGCCGCCTCCAGATCGCCGCCGGCCGGCGCCGAGGCGCAGTGCACGACCGTGTCCACCCCGGCCAGCGCCGCGGGCAGGCCGGTGCCGTCGCGCAGGTCGACCGCGTGCGAGTGCAGCCGGGGCCGCCCGGTGCCGGTGTGCGGGCGCCGGCTCAGCGCGTGGACGTCGTGCCCGTCGTCGAGCAGCCGGTCGATCAGGGGGCGCCCGAGCGTGCCCGTGCCGCCGGTCACCAGAATTGTCGCCATCGCGGATCAGTCCTTGGGGTGGATGTTGGGGTGTATGCGGGGAACCTGGCGGACGCGCCTGGGCGGCGCGCCGTCCCCCTAGGACGAAGCACTCGCGGCGGGCTGTGACACCGCGGCACGCCGGAAGGCTGTGAGGCAGCCCACAGGCCTTCGCCCGCATGGCCGACGATCAGCCGTGGCAGACTGAAGCTGTACTGACATAAGAGCAGCAGCGCACTCCGGGGTCGGTGTAATTCCGAACCGGCGGTTATAGTCCGCGACCCGTCCGCAGCCAGCGGCCGGTTGAGCAGGTGGAATTCCTGCACCGACGGTGAAAGTCCGGATGGGAGGCAGTGCGCGGCGGGCGAGTATCGGTACACCGCCGTCGGCGGCGCGTCCGGTCGTTCTCCGGACGGGCCCTGCTGTCCGGCCGTGGTGTCGTCGTTGCTCCGTTCCCGCTTCTGTCGTTTCCCGACAGCCCCGGAGTCCGTGCCCGAAGAGGCAGGAGGACCCGGTGGCCACCGCAGCCCCCGTCGAGACCACGGCGATGCGCCGAGCCATCGAGCTCGCCGCCCGTGGCCTCGGGCACACCAGCCCCAACCCCGTGGTCGGCTGTGTCGTCCTGGACTCCCACGGCCGCACCGCCGGCGAGGGCTGGCACCAGCGGGCCGGTGGCCCGCACGCCGAGGTCCACGCCCTGCGCGCCGCGGGCGAACGGGCCCGGGGCGGCACCGCACTGGTCACCCTCGAACCCTGCAACCACACCGGCCGCACCGGCCCCTGCGCCCGGGCGCTGATCGACGCCGGGATCGCCCGGGTCGTCTACGCCGTCTCCGACCCCACCCCGACCGCCACCGGCGGCGCGGTCACCCTGGCCGAGGCCGGCGTCGACGTCGAGGGGGGCCTGCTCGCCGACGAGGCCGCGGCCGGCAACGAGGCCTGGCTGACCGCCGTCCTGCGCGGCCGCCCCTTCGTGCTGTGGAAGTACGCCGCCACCCTCGACGGCCGGATCGCCGCCGCCGACGGCACCAGCCGCTGGATCTCCTCGCCCGAGTCGCGCGCCGACGTGCACCGGCTGCGGGCCGCGGCGGACGCCGTGATCGTCGGCTCCGGAACCGCCCGCGCCGACGATCCGCAGCTCGGCGCCCGGATCAGCGGGCTGTCCGACGACGAGATCAGCCAGCCGCTGCGGGTCGTCGTCGACTCCGGCGCCACCGCCGTCAAGGCCGGCGCCCGGGTCCTGGACGGCACCGCACCCACCCTCATCGCGGTCGCCGAGGACGCCGACGCCGCCCACCTCGAAGGCCTCGCCCCGCTCGTCCGGCTGCCGCGCGCCGCCGACGGGCGCGGCCTGCACATCCCCGCCCTGCTCCAGGCCCTGTACGCGCGCGACGTGCGCTCCGTACTGCTCGAAGGCGGGCCCACGCTCGCCGGGGCCTTCCTCGCCGCCCAGGCCGTCGACAAGGTCGTCGGCTACCTCGCACCGGTGCTGCTCGGCGCCGGGCCGGCCGCCGTCGGCGACGCCGGAATCACCACCATCGCCCAGGCGTTGCGGCTCGACGTGACCGACACCGAACGGCTCGGCCCCGATCTGCGCATCACCGCCACGCCCATCCGCCACGCCCTCCACGAGGAGAACTGAAGTGTTCACCGGAATCGTCGAAGAACTGGGTGAGGTCGTCGCCGTCGAGAACCTCGGTGATGCCTCCCGGTTCCGGCTCCGCGGCCCCGTCGTCACCCAGGACGCCAAGCACGGCGACTCGATCGCCGTCAACGGCGTCTGCCTGACCGTCGTGGACACCGCCGACGGCGAGTTCACCGCCGATGTGATGGCCGAGACCCTGAACCGTTCCAGCCTCGGTGCGCTGAGCGCCGGTTCACGGGTCAACCTGGAGCGCCCCATGGCGCTCGGCGGGCGGCTCGGCGGACACCTCGTCCAGGGCCATGTCGACGGCACCGGCACCATCGTCGAGCGGACCCCCGCCGAACACTGGGAGATCGTCAAGGTCGCCCTGCCGACCGCGCTGTCCCGCTACGTCGTCGAGAAGGGCTCCATCACCGTCGACGGCGTCAGCCTCACCGTCGTCGACGCCGCCGACGACTACTTCACCATCAGCCTCATCCCGACCACCCTCGCGCTGACCACCCTCGGCATCAAGGAGGCCGGCGACCCCGTGAACCTGGAGGTCGACGTCCTCGCCAAGTACGTCGAGCGGCTGCTGGGCCGCGGCTCCGCGGACCTCGCGGACCTGACGGACGTCGAGGAGATCAAGGAGATGGACCGGTGAGCGTCCTCGACCCGCTGAACGGCGTGGCCTTCACGGCCTTCGGGCAGCACGTCATCTGGTCGGACATGATCGGCAACACCATCGGCCTGGTCGCCCTGGCGCTCGGCTGGCGGCGCTCCATATGGACCTGGCCCGCCCAGTTCCTCTCCGGCGTCATCCTCGTCGCCGCATACGCCTCCGCCCACCTCAGCGGTGGCGTCGGCAAGCAACTCCTGGTCATCGGCGTGGCGTTGTGGGGCTGGCGGCAGTGGCAGCGCGGTCGGCGGCAGGCGCAGGACGGCTCGATCGCGGTCCGCTTCGCCAGCTGGCGCGAGCGCGGCCTGCTGCTCGCCGGCACCGCGCTGGGCACCGCGGCGGTCGGCGGCCTGTTCACCGCGCTCCCGCAACTGTCCTGGAACCCCTGGCCGGACGCCTACATCTTCGTCGGCACGCTCGCCGCGATGGTCGCCCAGGCCCGTGGTCTGGTCGAGTTCTGGTTCGCCTGGCTGCTGGTCGACCTGGTCGGCGTCCCGCTCGCCTTCAGCAGCGGGCTCGCCTTCTCCGGTCTCGTCTACGTCGTCTACTTCGCCCTCGTCCTGTGGGGCATGCGCGACTGGTGGCTGCGCTCGCGCGCCGAGAGCCGCCTCGTCCTGGAAGGAGCTGCGGCATGACCGCACTACAGAGCTGGTACGACGCGGGCGCCGAGTCCCTGGCGCTGGACCCCGTCGAGCAGGCTATCGCCGACATCGCCGCCGGCCGCCCGGTCGTCGTCGTGGACGACGAGAACCGCGAGAACGAGGGCGACCTCGTCGTCGCCGCGGAGAAGGCCACGCCGGAGATCGTCGCCTTCATGATGAGCGAGTGCCGCGGACTGATCTGCGCCCCGATGGAGGGCCCGGAGCTGGACCGGCTGGAGCTGCCGCAGATGGTCGAGCACAACACCGAGTCGATGCGGACCGCCTTCACGGTCTCCGTCGACGCCACCGCCGCGCACGGCGTGTCCACCGGCATCTCCGCCGCCGACCGCGCCACCACCCTGCGGCTGCTCGCCTCCGGCGAATCCGTCGCCGGCGACTTCGTCCGGCCCGGGCACATCTTCCCGCTGCGCGCCCGGCCCGGCGGCGTCCTGATCCGCAACGGCCACACCGAGGCCGGCGTCGACCTCGCCCGGCTCGCCGGACTGCGCCCGGCCGCCGCCATCGTCGAGATCGCCGGCGAGGACGGCACGATGCTGCGACTGCCCGAGCTGGTGCCGTTCGCCCGCAAGCACGGCCTGTCGATCATCTCCATCGAGGACCTGATCGCCTACCGCAGGTCGTCCGAGCCCACCGTCCGCCGCGAGGCCACCACCCGGCTGCCCACCGCGCACGGCGACTTCACCGCCCACGGCTACCGCTCCACGGTCGACGGCGTCGAGCACATCGCGCTGGTCGCCGGCGACCTCGGCGACGGCGAGGACGTCCTGGTCAGGGTCCACTCCGAGTGCCTGACCGGCGACGTCTTCCACTCGCTGCGCTGCGACTGCGGCCCCCAGCTCCAGGCCGCGTTGCAGCGCATCGCCGAGGCCGGCCGCGGGGTGGTGATCTACCTCCGCGGCCACGAGGGACGCGGCATCGGGCTGCTGTCCAAGCTGCGCGCCTACGAACTCCAGGAGCGCGGCCGCGACACCCTCGACGCCAACCTCGAACTGGGGCTGCCGGCCGACTCCCGCGACTACGCCGCGGGCGCGCAGATGCTGACGGACCTGGGCGTCCGCTCGCTGCGCCTGATGACCAACAACCCCGACAAGACCGCCGCCCTGGTGCGGCACGGCCTCACGGTCTCCGGCCGCGAGCCGATGCCCGTCCAGGCCGGCGAGCACAATCTGCGGTACCTGCGGACCAAGCGCGACCGCATGGGCCACGACCTGCCCTGGCTCCCCGGCGCGGGCACCGTTCCCGAAGCTCTCGAATCTGTTCGAGCAGGGGAGGCCCCAATCACCGGAGCGGCCGACGCCGCGCCTCCCACCGACGCGACCACCTGCGACAACCAGTAGCCACCGCGGCGCCGGACCACAGCGGTCGGCGCCGGACAGCACCAGACAGCACCAGTCCATCGATCACCCCACCATCACCCGTACGAGGAGAACCGTGAGCGGCAAGGGCGCACCCGAACTGACCGTGAAGAACTGTGGCGACCTGCGGGTGGCCGTGATCGCCGCGCAGTGGCACGAAAAGGTGATGGACGGCCTCGTCGACGGCGCACTGCGCGCCCTGACCGAGCTCGGCATCGACGAGCCGACGCTGCTGCGGGTGCCCGGCACCTTCGAGCTGCCGGTCGTCGCCAAGGTCCTGGCCGGACGCGGCTACGACGCCGTCGTCGCGCTCGGTGTGGTCATCCGGGGCGGCACCCCGCACTTCGACTACGTGTGCCAGGGCGTCACGCAGGGCCTGACCCAGGTCGCGGTGGACACCGGCGTCCCGATCGGCTTCGGCGTGCTGACCTGCGACACCGAGGAGCAGGCGGTCGACCGCGCGGGCCTGGAGGGATCCACCGAGGACAAGGGCCACGAGGCGGTCACCGCGGCGGTCGCCACCGCGGCCACCCTGCGCACCGTCTCGGAGCCCTGGCGCTGAAGGCCCGCCCGTCGCCCACCGCCACCCTTCACCTGAGGCGCTGCGCGCCGCTGTGACATCACCGCGTAGGGTAGTGACCATCATGTCCAAGAAGACGTTCGAGGAGCTCTTCTCCGAGCTCCAGCAGAAGGCCGCCACCGGCGACCCCGCCACCTCCCGTACCGCCGAGCTGGTGCAGGCCGGGGTCCATACCATCGGCAAGAAGGTCGTCGAGGAGGCCGCCGAGGTCTGGATGGCCGCCGAGTACGAGTCCCACGAGGCGGCCGCGGAGGAGATCTCCCAGCTCCTCTACCACCTCCAGGTCATGATGGTCGCCAAGGGCATCTCCCTCGACGACGTCTACGCCCACCTCTGACACCCTCCCGCACCCACCCCAACACCCTTTAGCTGCAAAGGAACTCGCTCTCATGCTGCGCATCGCTGTCCCCAACAAGGGTTCACTGTCCGAGCCTGCGTCGGCGATGCTCCATGAGGCCGGCTACCGCCAGCGCAAGGACCGCCGGGAGCTGGTCCTGGTGGACGCCGAGAACGAGGTCGAGTTCTTCTTCCTGCGGCCGCGCGACATCGCCGTCTACGTCGGCTCCGGCAAGCTCGACATCGGCATCACCGGTCGCGACCTGCTGCTGGACTCCGGAGCCGACGCCGAGGAGATCCTTCAGCTGGGCTTCGCCGGCTCCACGTTCCGCTACGCCACCCGCCCGGGCACGGCCAAGGGCGTCGGCGAGTTCGGCGGGATGACGATCGCCACCTCGTTCGCCGGGCTGGTCACCCAGCACCTCGCCGACAACGGGGTGGAGGCCTCCGTCGTCCACCTCGACGGCGCCGTGGAGACCGCCATCCAGCTCGGCGTCGCCCAGATCATCGCGGACGTGGTGGAGACCGGCACCACCCTGCGCAACGCCGGCCTGGAGATCATCGGCGAGCCGATCCTGAAGTCCGAGGCCGTGGTCATCCGGGGCAAGGGCGCACCGGACGACGACCCCAAGGTGCGCCAGTTCCTCCGCCGCATGCAGGGCGTCCTGGTGGCCCGCCGGTACGTGATGATGGACTACGACATCCGCGTCGAGCACGTCGAGAAGGCCGTCGCCCTCACGCCGGGCCTGGAGTCGCCGACCGTCTCCCCGCTGCACCACGAGGGTTGGGTCGCGGTCCGCTCGATGGTCCCGTCCAAGGACGCCCAGCGCATCATGGACGAGCTCTACGACCTCGGCGCCCGCGCGATCCTCACCACCGGCATCCACGCCTGCCGGCTCTGACCGGTCCGGCACCCTACGTACGACGGAAGACCACGACGTGTCCGCGGCGCCCCAGCCTCCCCTGCCCAGCCTCCCGGTGACCTTCCGGCCGACCCGCACCCGGGCCGTCCTCTACACCGTCGGCACCGCCCAGCTCGCCGCGATCACGGCGATCGCGCTGGCGCTGCCGAAGCTGAGCGGGGGCGAGCGGATCAGCTTCGTCGTCACCGGACTGCTGGTGGGGGCCGTCCTTCTGCTGCTCAGCCGCCCCAAGGTGGTCGCGCGGCAGGAGGGCGTCACGGTGGTCAACCTCACCACCAAGCGCGAGTTGGCCTGGGCCCAGGTCGTCCGCGTCAACCTCCGGGCCGGCGACCCCTGGGTCCACCTCGACCTCGCCGACGGCACCAGCCTGCCCGCCATGGGCATCCAACCCGGCATCGCCCGGGACCAGGCCATCCGCGACGCCCGCGCGTTGCGCGACCTCACCGAGAAGCATGGTGCGCTGGACCACACGGCCGGGTGAGTCTGCCCTAATCCGGGCCCTGCTGTTTACTCTGTCCCCTGGGCGCACCCCTGCGCCCTGCCCCTCAGTGGGCCCACTGCGACCCGAGGAGTGACTCCCTCCGGCAATGGACGGATCGTCCTGTAGTACCTGCGCCGCCCCTCCCCAACCCCCGCACACCACGGAGGCGGCGGCATGACCGGCCCCCTGCTGCTGCTCGCGGCGGCCTTGGTGCTGATCCTGGCCAACGGGTTCTTCGTGGCCGCCGAGTTCGGCCTCGTCACCGTCGAGAAGGCGGACGCCGAACGGGCCGCGGCCGACGGCGACCGCCGCGCCCGCACCGTCGTCTCCGCACTGCGCGAACTCTCCTTCCAGCTGTCCGGCACCCAACTCGGCATCACGATCACCTCCTTGGTGGTCGGCATGCTCGCCGAGCCGGCGCTGGCCCACCTGCTGTCCGGCCCGCTGCTGGCGAGCGGCCTGCCCAAGGGCGCGGTCCCGGGCGTCGCCGTCGTCATCGGGATGCTGTTGGCGTCGGCCGTCCAGATGGTCATCGGCGAGCTGGTGCCCAAGAACTGGGCGGTCTCCAAGCCGCTGCACGTCGCCCGTTTCGTGGCCGGCCCCCAGCGGGCCTTCTCCCGCTTCTTCCGCCCGGTGATCACCCTGCTGAACACCGTCGCCAACCGGCTGGTCCGCGCCCTGGGCGTGGAGCCGACCGACGAACTGGCCTCCGCCCGCACCCCCGGTGAACTGGTCTCGCTGGCCCGGCACTCCGCCCGTGCCGGCGCCATCGAGCAGGACACCGCCGACCTCTTCGTCCGCACCCTGTCGCTGGGCGACCTGACCGCGGAGAACGTCATGACGCCGCGGGTACGGGTCAGCGCCCTCCAGGCCACCGCGACCGCCGAGGACGTGGTGAACCTGACCCGCGCCACCGGCCTGTCCCGCTTCCCCGTGTACCACACCCGCCTCGACGAGGTCGTCGGCATGGTGCACCTCAAGGACGCGCTGGCCGTCCCGGCGCACGACCGGCTGCGCACCCCGGCCGGCCGGATCGCGGTGCCACCGCTGCTGGTGCCCGAGACGCTGCCGGTGCAGCCGCTGCTGGAGCGGCTGCGCAGCGAACAGCCGATAGCGGTGGTCGTCGACGAGTACGGAGGCACGGCCGGCGTGGTCACGCTGGAGGACATCATCGAGGAACTGGTCGGTGAGGTCCGCGACGAACACGACGGCGTGGACCTCCCGGAGCTGGGCCAGGCCCCGCCCGAGGAGGGCCGCCCCACCTGGGACGCCGACGGCGGCTGCCGGGTGGACACCCTGCGGAAGATCGGCCTGGAGGCCCCGGAAGGCCCCTATGAGACGGTGGCCGGACTGGTGGCGCACATACTCGGTCGGATCCCGGCGCCCGGCGACACCGCGGAACTCGACGGCTGGCGGCTGCGGGTGCGACTGGTGTCGCACCACCGCGCCGAGCGGATAAGGCTGGTGCGGACCGCGACGGTCACCGCGCCCGCCACGCGCGAGCCCTCCCTGGCCGCCGCGGAGGTGTCCCGATGACGCTGGCCCAACTGCTCTTCGCGATACTCCTCGTGCTCGCCAACGGCTTCTTCGTCGGCGCCGAGTTCGCCCTGGTCTCGGTGCGCCGGTCCCAGATCGAACCGCTGGCGACGGGCGGCTCCTCCCGGGCCCGACAGGTGCTGCACGGGCTGGAGAACCTGCCGCAGATGATGGCCGCCGCCCAGTTCGGCATCACCGTCTGCTCCCTGACCCTCGGCGCGGTGGCCGAGCCGACCGTCGCCCACCTCCTGGAACCGCTCTTCGAGGCGGTCCACCTCCCCACCGCGCTGATCCACCCGCTCGGCTACGTCATCGCCCTGGCACTGGTGGTCTTCCTGCACCTCGTCATCGGCGAGATGGTCCCCAAGAACCTGGCGATGGCCGCGCCGGAGAAGACCGCCCTGTGGTTCAGTCCCGGCCTGGTCGCCTTCGCCCGGCTGTGCCGCCCGGTCACGGCGCTGCTCGGCGCCTGTGCCCACGGGGTGCTGCGGCTCTTCCACGTCGAGCCGAAGGACGAGGTCGAGGCGGTCTTCACCAGCGAGCAGCTGACCCACCTCGTCGAGGACTCCGGTCAGGCCGGCCTGCTCGAACCGGCCGAGCAGGAGCGCCTCGCCGACGCCCTGGAACTGGGCAGCCGCCCCGTCACGGACGTCCTCCTGGACCGTGCGGGCCTGATCACCGTCGAGCCGACGGTGACGCCCCGACAGGTGGAGGAGCTGACCGTGCGGACCGGCTACTCGCGCTTCCCGGTGTGCGCGCCCGGCGGGGCCTACATGGGCTATCTGCACGTCAAGGACGTCCTCGACCTGGAGGAGCGCGACCGAGCGGTGCCCCAGCGGATCTGGCACCCGATGACCACGCTCCGCGCCGAGCTGCCGTTGGACGACGCCCTGACGGCGATGCGCCGCGCCGCCTCCCATCTCGCGGCGGTCGCCGATCCGACCGGCCGGGTGCTCGGTCTGGTCGCCCTGGAGGACGTCCTGGAGATGCTGGTCGGCGAGGTCCGCGATCCGTCGCACCGCCGGACGCCGGCCGCCCGGGCACACCGCAGGGACGCGGCGGAGCGGGTCGCCGAGCCCCGCGAGGAGGCCGCGCTGCCGGCGGAGGACCCCGCACTGGCCGGCTGACGCCACCGTCGCGGCGGACGCCCCGCCCGCCGCGCCGGTGGTCGGCGGTCTGCGCGCGGCCGGCGGTCAGAGCCCCGGACTCTCCGGTCCCCGGCCCGACAGCACCTCACCGTAGGCCTGCATCAGGTCCGGCAGCCGCAGGGTCGCCAGGTCGTCGCGGGTCGGTGTGCCCCGCCAGGTGGAGAGCCGCAGATCGCGATAGGCACAGCTCTTCTCGTAGAGGGTGCGCAGGAAGCGGCCGTTGCCGAGCTCGTCGATCCAGCCCTGGTCGACGACGTGGGCGCTGATGCTGCACAGCTCCTCGCGGGCCTCCTCGTCCCAGCGGTCGCCGTTCTCGGCGGCCAGCACCTCTCCGATGGCGGTCAGCTCCAACGGCCGGTAGCTCGGGAAGTCGACGCGGCTGGTGAAGCGGGAGGACAGACCGGGGTTGGCGGCCAGCAGGCGGTCCATGCCCTCCGGGTAGCCCGCCAGGATCACCACGAGCCGGTCGCGGTTGTCCTCCGCGCGCTTGAGCAGCACCTGCAACGCCTCGTCCCCGTACGCGTCACCCTTGCTGTAGCCGGAGTTGGACAGGCTGTACGCCTCGTCGACGAAGAGCACGCCGCCCAGCGCGGAGTCGATCAGCTCATTGGCCTTGACGGCGGTCTGGCCGAGGAACTCGCCGACCAGGTCCGCCCGTTGGGCCTCGACGAGATGGTCGCCGCCGAGCAGCCCCAACGCGTAGAAGACCCGCCCCAATATCCTGGCCACGGTCGTCTTGCCGGTGCCGGACGGCCCGGAGAAGACGAAGTGCCGTTTCGGCGGCTGCACCGGCAGCCCCTGGCTCGCGCGCAGCCGCGCCATCCGCAGCTGGGCCGACAGCGCCCGCACGTGCCGCTTGACCGGCTCCATGCCGACCATCCGCTCCAGCTCCGCCAGCGCCTTCTCCAGCAGCACGGGGTCGGCGGGCCCGACCGGCAGCTGCTCGGCGCCGCGCGGACCCGGCGCCACGGCCTTGGCCCGGGCGACGGTGTCGCCCCCGGCCGGCGTACCGCCGGCCAGCTCGACGTCCGGCCCCCCGACCTCGCCGGTCGCCAGCAGCTCCCGGCCGTCCACCGGGTCGAGCGGTGCCAGCGGGTCCAGGTCGCCGCCGGCCTCCTGGCCGAGGCCGGACGCGGAGACCGTCGCGAGGCCCGCGCCCTCGTCGAGCCCGTCCACCTCGGCGATCGCGGCGAGCCGGGCGGCGGTGTCCATGAAAGCCGGGTCGACGCGGTGCACCGCACGGTAGAGGGGCAGCGCCGCGGCGCTGCGGCCGGTGCCCTCGTGGGCCCGGGCGAGCCAGTAGCGCAGCTCCTTGCGCTGCGGCTGTTCGCTGCGGCACCGCATCAGCGCGGCCGACAGCAGCGGTTCGGCCTGCCCGTACATCTCCAGCCGCACCCGCGCCATCCCGCCGAACAGCCCGGCCTCGATGCCCAGCACGGGGTCGCTCAGCAGCGGCTCGGTGTGCCGGACGAGCTGTTCCCAGTCCTTGACGAGGTAGGCCCGGCAGGCGTGCAGAAAGCGCACCTGGGGGTCGGTGTCGACCGGCGGGCAGCCGGCCAGCGCCTGGTCCAGTTCCGCGACGTGGCGGCCGTCGAGCCAGTGCGAGGCGTGTGCCAGCAGCAGGTCGCGGCCGGTCTCCAGCACCGGCTGCACCCACCAGCCCAGCCAGTACCAGGAGTTGAGGGTGCGTCGGTGGCGGGCCCGCATCTCGCCGAAGCGGTCGCGGTGTCGGTGCATCCGCAGCAGTGCGATGGAGGTGTCGGCGCGCAGTGCGTGCAGTCCGAGCCAGGCGTCGGCCATCGACGGGTCGAGCCGCACCGCGGCCCGGAACTCCTCCTCCGCCTGCGGGTACGCCCCCACCGTGTAGGCGTCGACCGCGCGCAGCCAGGCGAGCTCGGCCGGGGCGGGCGAACCCTGAGTTCCGAAATTCATCCGTCCCCCCACAAAACGTCCCCCGTGTGTGCCGCCGGGCGAGTGCCGCACCGCGGCCGGCGAACGGGCGTACGGCGCACGGGAGTTGACCGTCGCCGGGCGCGCCTGGGTCCCCTGGCCTGCGGTGGCACAGACACGCATCGTACCCGCGGGATCGCGGCAGGCCGTAGAGGGCGGTACGGGGCAAGAGCGGACGACTTGGCGCGGTGCGGCGGCGCGAAGAGTGCGGTGACCCTGGGTGAGGGAGAGCGGGCCCGCGGCGGCGGAACGGGGTGGCCCCGGGCAGCACGAAGCCCCCGATCACGGGGGAACAACCGGGGGCTTCGCGTCTGTGGGCGGTCCGTTGAACCGCACATTGAGAACGTAAGTCCTGTACGCCCCCCAGGTCAAGCCGAGTTGGGGCAGTCGGCGGGACCCTGTCGGCCGAGCCCCGGGCACCGGCCAACGTCTGCTACGGAGCGTGAACTGTTGAGCCGATCATGGTGTTCCAGAGGGCCCCATGCACACCTCGTACCCCAACTGCCCCTGGTGCACCAGGAAATCGGCAAAGGGGCGCGAAGGGTCCGCCGCGAAGTGCGCGCGCTCCGCTGGAATCCAGCCACTCCAGAACGCCGACAGGCCTGGGCCGTCCCGGAGTTGACCCCTGTCCCAGGAATGGTCGCTCGCCAGTTCCATCCACAGCAGGCATGCCAGATACGGCCGTACGGCCCGCCGGCCCGCGCCGACCCCCTCGACCAGCACCACCGGCGCGGGCGCCAGCTCACGCTCCTGAGTGAACGCCCCGCGCACCCAGTCGTAGACCCCGTACCGCGCGGTGGCGCCCCGGGACAGCGGCTCCACCACCTGGGCGGCGAACCGCTCGCTCCACGCGAATAGCTCCTCGTGGGTGGCGAGGTCGTCGGTGTGCACCACCGGGGCGCCGCCCAGCGCCTCCGCCAGCCGCCCGGCGAAGGTGCTCTTGCCCGACCCCGCATGCCCGTCCACGGCGATCAGCCGCACCGGCCCGCAGGAGGGCGGCAGGGCGCGCAGTCGGTCGGCGAGCGCGGTCAGGTCACGATCCATCGCGCCAGCGTACGCCCCTGGTCCGCGCCCTCAGCCGCGCCAGTGGTCCACACCAATATTGGTGGTGCGACGCGCACCGCACCCGCTTCCGAAGCGCGCCCGGAACGGCAATAGTTGAGCCACTGCTGACCTGTCCGTGCCCGCCCGCCGTTCCGGCCCGATCCCTCGCACCCGATCGCACGCATCCGACTGGGGGACCTCCACCATGACCCGTTCCGCGCCCCGGCGCACCGTCCTGGCCGCCGCGCTCGCCGCCGCGGCCGGTGTCGCCGCCCCCTCGGCGAAGGCCGCCGACGCACCCCGCCGGTCCGCCGCGGGCGGGGCCGCCTCGGCCCCCGCCGCCCCGGCTCCAGCAGCCTCGGCCCCCGCCGGCACCCCGGCCGCCCCCGCCCGCCGATCGAAGGGCCTCGTGGACTACCACGCCTGGACCACCGCCGCCGACTGGAAGAAGGGCACCGGCCGGGGCACCCGGATCGCCCACGGGCCCCGCCCCGGGGTGGTCGTCGACCGCGCCGCCGGCACCGCGGACTACCACGACCCGCACACCGACCGGACCGCCTCCTGGGAGTACGCCGTCTGGACCTCCCCGGAGCACCGCCTCACGGTCCCGGCGACCGAGGTCGTAGCCTCCTGGAACGCGCACACCCCACCCGGCACCTGGATCACCGTCGAGCTGCACGGCAGATACAGCGACGGCACCAGCACCCCCTGGTACGTCATGGGCCGCTGGACGTCCGGCGACGGCGACGCCGACATCCGGCGCACCTCCGTCGACGACCAGAAGGACGGCAGGAGCAGCATCTCCACCGACACCTTCGCCCTCGACGACCCCGCGAGCGGCCTCCGCCTGACCTCGTACGCACTGCGGCTCACCCTGCACCGCCGGCCCGGCACCGACCTCACCCCCACCGTCTGGCGGCTGGGCGCCATGGGCTCGGACCTCCCCGACCGCTTCGAGGTACCCGCCTCCACGCCCGGAAAGGTCGGCCGCGAGCTGGTCGTACCGCGCTACTCGCAGGAGATCCACAAGGGCCAGTACCCCGAGTACGACAACGGGGGAGAGGCCTGGTGCAGCCCCACCTCGTCCCAGATGATCATCGAGCACTGGGGCCGCAAGCCCACCCCGGAGCAGCTCTCCTGGGTCAACCCCGACTACGCCGACCGCCAGGTCTGCCACGCCGCCCGCTACACCTTCGACTACCAGTACGACGGCTGCGGCAACTGGCCCTTCAACGCCGCCTACGCCGCCACCTACCGCGACCTCCAGGGCGTTGTCACCCGCCTGTCCTGCCTCACCGACGTCGAACGCCTCATCCACGTCGGCATCCCCGTCATCACCTCCCAGTCCTTCCTCAAGACCGAACTCGACGGCGCCGGCTACGGCACCGCCGGCCACCTGATGACCGTCATCGGCTTCACCAAGGACGGCGACGTCATCGCCAACGACCCGGCCTCCCCCGACGACAAGGCGGTCCGCCGTGTGTACCGGCGCCGCGAGTTCGAGAACATCTGGCTCCGGACCAAGCGCCACGACGCAAACGGCCAGGTCAAGAGCGGTAGCGGGGGTGTCTGCTACCTCTACTTCCCGGCTAAGCCGGCACCAACTCAGCACCGGGTGCTCGCGGAGCTGGGAATCCGCTGAGCGTGTGCACCCCGAAGGTGGCCTCGATGACCTGACGGCAGCGCTCGCTGCCGTCGAGGGTGAGGTGGCCGTACCGGTCCACCGTGATCTTGATCGAGCTGTGGCCCATCCACCGCGACACCTCGTGGATGGGCACACCGTTGCTCAGGGTCACGGTGGCCCACTCGTGCCGGAGGTCGTGCGGGTCGTAGTCGGGAAGCCCGAGGCGTTTCAGCGCCCGGTCCCAGGACTTACGGAAAAGGTCGGGGTAGATCATGCCTCCGGCCTGATTCCGAATGCGCAGCTTTTCGGCAATCGGCTCCAGGATGGCGGGCGCCGGTATGTCGCGCCATTCGCCCGCTTTCCGATGCGTCAAGGGACCGTAGCGGGCAACGTGCTTGCCTGAGGAATTCTTGATACGCACAATCTGCCGCCGGCAACACAATGTGCCGTCGACCTGCCGGCGTTCGTCCTGACCGCGGGCCAGGCCGCGGACAGCCGAGCGCCTCGGGCTCCGGATTCGAGCTGGGAGAGGTGGCCCTGGCTGAGGCCGGTGAGGCGAGCGAGGTCGTCCTGCCGCAACCTGGCGTGTTGCGCCGGTGCGTTCCTGTCTGCGCGTTCAGGAATTGGGTGGGTCGGACGGCGTCATGGACGGCCGAACACGACTCTCAGTCCACGGAGGCGGATGCGCGCTCCAAAGGGACGAAGGAGTGGATGTGTCGGTGAAGAAGCTTTACCTCGGGCTCGTGTCGGACCGCCTGTTGGCATACGAGGAGTGGACGGAGAGCGCGATGTGTGCGCAGACCGACCCCGAGCGGTTCTTCCCCGAATTGGGTGGCACCGCGGCGGCAGCCAGAAAGGTCTGCGCCCAGTGCCAGGTCCGGGCAGAGTGCCTGGATTACGCGCTGAGGAAAAATGAGCCCTACGGGGTCTGGGGAGGACTCACCCGGCAAGAGCGTAGCCGTATGCAGCGCAGTTCTTGATCCGCCGGTACTCCGACCGACCGTGGCTACCGCTGGTGGAGGCCGGCCAGACGCCTTCACTGCCCGGGTCGGACGGCGACGGACGAGCACGGCGGCGAAGCAGGTAGCAGTCAACGGCACGGCCGGTCCCATAGCGGCGGCCGTGATGGTGGCTCTGCTGGTCCAGCTGACTGCCACAGCAGGAGCCGCTGTCATGTCGCAACCGCGCGAAGAGTTCCGCGTCATTTCTCCCCCTCCCGAGTCTCAGGACTTCCAAAGCCCTCCGGCGTTCGGAGGGGCCGGAATTGCCGCGCGGGGAGGCCAGGAGTCCATGAGCGACCTGAAGAGGTCCGGCTGGGACGGGGCGGGGGACGGCCGGGGCCGCCGAGGCAGCTGGAGCACCACCCGTGCCAGGGCACCAGCGACCGGGGTCGCGGTCGAACCGGAGACCGTGCGGCTGGTCCGCCTCGGCCGGGACCCGTTTCCGCACACCCTGTCCACGGGCGTTCCGGCTGTACCCGCGCTCGCACGGGGTGAGGCGGAACTGGTTCGCCGCGCCAGGCTCGGGGAATGCCGCGCCGTTCACAGGCTCTGCATGCGGGCTTTGCGACCGGCCGAGAGAATCGTCGAGCGTTACCTTGGGCCTACAGAGCGGGAGGGGACGGAGGAGTTGCTCTTCGACTCTTGCCGGAGGGCCGTCCAGGCCCTACAGCAGACCCCCGAGGACGACCGGACCTTCGACTTCGAGCGAGAGGTGAGGATCTCGGTCAGGGTGGCCGCCGGCTGCCGTGTGCTGCGCCGGGCGGTCTCGGGAGGCGGCCGGAGCACCGAGGAGACGCTTCTCGCGTACGACGTCCTGGCTTCCCTCCCTGCACACCACGCCGACGTCCTGTGGGCGGTCGGGGTCGAAGGCGAACCGGCAACGCGATATGCGCCCAGCCGGCGGCAGTCCAGCCGTGATGCTCTTGTCGACGCCTATCTGTGGCGGGCGCTGCGCCGCACCGGGACCGTGGAGACACGGGGGGAACACCTGTCGTATCTGACGGCCGCCTCGTACGTGCGGTACGAACTGACAGCTGGCCGGAGGGCCGACGTCCGCGCCCATCTGGACCGGTGCACGCTGTGCCGGCTACTGGCTGCCGAACTCGCGGTCCCGGGCGCCAGTCTGCCGTCACAGCTCGCCAGGGCGGTGACGGCGGACTGGCCGGCACCGGGACGGGGATGGGCACGATGGCGGGTCGGTGGGCCGGCCGGTCGCGCCGACCGCCGCCTGAGCCGACCGCCGCATCGACCGTGACGCTGCTGCGGACGGTGCCGTCCGGCCGACAGGTCAGACGGGCCCGGTCCGCGCGTTTTCCCGGTCGTGTGGGTGGCTTTCGTGGGCGTCAACAAAGATGATCACGGCGAGGACGAGAGTCACTGCGACGGCGAGGCCGAGAGTCATCGCGACGGCGAGGCCGAGAGGAGGACATCCGCGGTGTGACAGCGAGGCGGCGGTACCACGTAGGTGAAGCCGGCGGCGCCTGCTGCGGAGGCGGCCGTGGGAGCTGCGGAGGCCGGTGTCGCGTGTGCAAGCGTCATGAAGCGGCTCTGCACTGGGCCTTGGGCGTGGTTCCCGGCGCGGAGGACGGTGCTCCGGGCTGGGGCCGCGGACCCCTGCCGGGCACTCCGGGCTGCGGCCGCCGGGGGGCGTCGGCAGGAGGCCCGGCCGGCGGCGGGTTGGGCACCGCGCCCGGGTTGCGCACGAGTGCCATGGCGAGGGTGAGGGTGGCCGCGCGCACGCAGATCGTGCAGCTGCGCGCGTAGACCGGGTGGATCTGGCACGGACTCCATGCCTGCCGGAGAGCGCGCAGTACATGCTCCCGGTCGTGCTTCCAGATGAGGTCGACGTTCTCGGGCAAGTAGCCCCTCTCAATGGCCGCGATGACCGCCAGTGCCCGGTTCTGGACCCCGAAGGCCGCGTAGATGGCTCGCAGATGTGTCTGCACGGTGGCACGGCCGATACTCAGCGCCTCGGCGATCTGGTTCGCCGTGGCACCGCTCAGCATGTACCGCAGAACCTCCTCCTGACGCGGCGTGAGAACGCGAGGCGGGGGTGGGGAAGCGGGCGGCGTAGGCAGTGTCATGGCTGGGACCTCTCCCGTAGGGGGCAGGACTGGTGCCGCTGTGGACAGACGGCACTTGGACAGAGACACCAGTTCCGCCCCTATGACGCCATCACGGACGAGTGGCTCGCATCCGTGTCAGGGGCGGCCGAAGAAGGTGGGGTAGTAGCCCCTGTACAGGACCGAAATACGGACGTCCTTCCCCGGTCGAGGCGCCTCCACATAGCGTCCGTCGCCCAGGTAGACAGCCACGTGGTGGACTCCCGACTGCCGTCCGTTCGACGACCAGAAGAGCAGGTCACCGCGGCGGAGGCTGCTCTGCGAGATCTTCGTGACCGCTCCGTACTGGTCGGCGGCGACGCGCGGCAGGCTGATCCCGGCACGCTGGTACGCCTGCTGCACCAGGCCGGAGCAGTCGTAGCCGACGGGACCGTTGCCGCCCCAGATGTAGGGCTTGCCGAGCTGGGCGAGGGCGTAGTCCACGGCTCGTTGGACACCGGAGCGGGTGCGGGTGGGGGCCGCCGTCGGCTCCGAGGAGGTGGACGGGGATCCGTCGGTATGCCTGCGCTGTACGTAGATGCCGTAGTGGCTCGTCCAGCGCCACTGCCCGTTGGACTTGAACCAGTACCTGGTGCCGTCCCATCCCTCGTGCTGCGGCGCCGCCAGCCAGGTCTGCTTGGCCGGAGCCTGCCGGGCGTGCCGGAGATAGGTGCTGTAGTGGCTCGTCCAGCGCCACTGGCCGTTGGACTTGAACCAGTACCTGGTACCGTCCCATCCCGCCTTGCTCGGGGCCGGCATGGCCTCGGCCGCGGGTGCGGTGGCCGTCCCCAGGCCCACCACGCCCGTGGCGAGGGCGAGCACCACACCGGCCGCCCGCCTGCGACGAGCGCCCTGGCGATTGTGCGGCGGTTGCCCGGTCCCCGCGGCGACATCCCGGGCACCGAGCTGCGTGGCGCAGTACTCGCAGTCGTCACATCCCTCCGCGGCGGTTATTTCGACGAACTCTGTCGATCCGGCCATTGGCTTCCCCATTCCTTGAGGTTCGCGCTCGGGGTGAGCAGCGAAAGCACGAGCAGGCGCAGGAACGTGGGGTCCTGGCCCGGAGACTGTTGCTCGTCGGCGCCTTCCTTGGCCCTGATCTGCTCGAGGGCTGCCCAGGCGACATCGACGGCGTCACTGATGACAGTGCTGCGCAGTTCGGCGTTGAGCTCGGCGCTCCGCAGCCTGCGGATGTTCTCGGCGATCTCCGTGTCGTAAGCGAGGGACAGCTGTTGGACGGAGTAGATCTCCAGGCCCAGCGGAACCATCTCGGCGACCAGGGCGCGGGTCATTTCCTCGCCGAACCACTTCCCGTCCCGCAGCGTCGGCCCGGGTGCGCCGAACCGGTCGCACGGCAGCGTCGCGGCGACTTCGCACACCGTTGCCGCCGCCTGTTCGCGTAGGAACTCCTCATGGTCACTGACCGCGAACGTGGCCCGGGCGGTGTCTTTCACCCGCCAGACGAAAAGCAGGCTGACGACCACCGGATGACCGACGCGGTCCACGGCGGCCATGGAATGGCCCCGGAAGTGGCGCAGCCGTACGTCCACACGGTGCCGCTTGAGGAAGGGGTTCACCCACAGGAGGCCGGCCCTGCGAACCGTGCCCCGGTATCGCCCCCACCGGGACAGCACAACGGCGAATCCCGCCCGGTTGCGCATCAGGCCACTCACCACGAACAGCAGGACAACGCCGAGACAGATCAGAGGTACCGGAGCCGGCTCGGGCGGGTTCACCCAACGCTGGAGGTAGCGGAACCTCCCCGCGATCACGGCGATGGCGCCACCGCACAGCAGCACGCACAGCAGGGCGATCCAGCCGGGCAGGACCAGGGACGGGCGGTACTCACGCACGTCCGTCACGAGCCGCGGTGCCCGCCGCCGTACCTCGCCGGGTGTCTCCGGTTCAGGAGAGAGGTCCGGGCCGGGATCCGGTATCGGCAGGAAATCAGCAGGGAACTCAAGCGTGCTCTCGTTTTGTGCAGCCAACTCCTCAGGCTGATCCGGATCTTTGAATGGTGTGTTCCCCAGACGCTCAACGAAGAGGGGGAACTCATCGGCGGGCGGCACCGAGTTCACGGGTGGCCCTACACGTTCGTTCTTCAACCGCGGCTTCCTCTTCACCATCTCGGCCGGCCGCATTGACCGGTTCCTGGGCTCATGAGGCCCCAGCTGGCGCTGCATGACGCAGGGAAATCACGGTTCTGTGTGATGAACGACACAAGAGGTGGGGAACGAGCCCTCCGTCAGGGGGGATTCCGCAGCTCAAGCCGCCTCCACGGGAGCCCCGGGTGTGCCCATCATCCAGACGTCACCCCATCAATCTCGTGGAGGTCGGAGCGGGATGTAGTTGACGCTTTAACTTACGGCTTTCTAGCGTGGCATCACCCATTTCAGCCAAGGGCGCCTCGTTCCGGTAGTAGTCCCCCCATCTCACCGTATGTAGAGGTCTCATGAGCGACAGACCTGCCACCCCCCAGCCGTCCGCCGAGGCCAGCGACGCCGAACTGATCGCCTCGGTACGTGCCGGCGACAGCGCGGCATACCAAGTGCTGTACTCGCGGCACCGCATGGCCGCCGCCGTCTGTGCCCGGCGTTTCGCCACTCGCGAGGCAGACGTCGACGACTTGGTCGCCGAGGCGTTCGCCAACGTTCTGGACGTGCTACGCAAGGGGGCAGGGCCCACCGAGTTCTTCCGCGCGTACCTACTGCGCACGATCCAGCACGACGCCTTCCGTTGCTCCAGGCAGCAGCGACGAACGGTGCTCACCGATGTGTGGAACTCCAACGAGCCGGCCGAGCCCATGAGGGATGCCCCGGCCGAGGCATTCGACAGCCGGGCGGTCAGCGAAGCTTTCAAATCCCTCCCCGAGCGCTGGCAGGCAGTGTTGTGGCACACCGAAGTGGAGGGCGAGACGCCGACGGTCATCGGGCGCCTGCTGGGACTCCGGCCGAACAGCGTCTCGGCACTGGCCTACCGAGCGCGTGAGGGCCTGCGCATCGCCTACATCCAGGCCCACATCACCACCATGTCCGACGAGGCATGCCGCAAGCACGCGGCCAAGCTGGGCGCCTACACGCGGGGCAAGCTCAACCCGACGGAGACCGCCCTCGTGAGGGATCACCTGGACAACTGCGAGCACTGCAAGGGCCTTTACCTCGAAGTCGCCGATGTCTCGTCCTCGATCCGCACGGCCGTCGTCCCACTGTTTCTCGGCCCTGCCGCGGTCACCTATCTTCTGCGCACCCCAGGGCGCGCCGCCCAGGCTCGCCTCGCCCGTGTCCTCCACGAGACCAAGTGGACGAGCGGCAAGGTCCTGATCGGAGTGGCCACAGCCGGCGTCGTGCTGGGTGCCGGCGCTCTCGTCCTGCCGCTCTCCGGCGCCCACCACACCGCCGGCCACAACACGTATGCGGGAACGGTGGGACAGCCATGGGCGGCCGGGAGGGAGCCGTCGCCCTCGACTTCCCCGAGTGCGTCCTCCACCAGCCCGACACCGCCCCGGCAGCGTCCTGCGGCCGACGCGCCAACCGCCGCGGTGACGGAGTCGCCCGTCGGCACACCGGAGGCGGCGGGCCCGAGTCAGCGGCCCGCGCGGCACGGCACTCGGTGGCCTGCCGGTGTCGCTGGGACGGCTGCGGCGCCGCCCGCCGATCCGTCGGACAACCCCACCGTGGGACCGACCACCGGCCCTACACCTTCCGACCCGACCGAGACCGCCTCCCAAGGGCCGTCCACGTTGCACTCGTCCGAGACCGCGGTTCCGAGTGCGACGCCGTCTCCTTCCCGGACCGCGGCCCCACGCGAGACTCGGACTCCGTCCGAGCCGGCACTGCCCACCGCACCCACGGCGCCGAGGCCCGCCCGGCCGGGCGGTGGCCAGACTCACCCCCTCCCCTCGACGACAACCTCCACGACCTGGTGGGTGATCGAGCGCTGGACAGCCTCCATGTCATCCTCGGCACGCACTGCTGGCCGACCACACCAATTCCCGTGACAGGTGGCCCACTTCTTGTGGTCAGCCGGTCAGTGACAGCCGACCGAGGCCATCCTCTTCGAGGGCGCGGGAGCAGTACCGCCCGCGTCCAGCTTCACCTCCGGTGCGGGCAGGATGATCTCCGGACGGGTACCGACAACGACCGCCACTCGGCGCCGGCCGGGGCGCCCCGCCCCGGCTCGGCTTGCCTCGGGGACGGGACGTGGGCCCGGTTCACCCCTTGACCCGCGAAGGACGCCGCCGCCACCCGGTGACACCGAAGTACCCCAGGCCCGCCGCTCCGACGGCGCCGGCGGGGACTCCGGAATCAATCAGCGGTCCCCACAGCGTCTCGGCAACGCCGGTCGTCACGGACGAGCTGTTGTGCGACGTGTCCTGGGCGGTCAGAGGCCCTGTCACACGTGTGCCCCGGGGCGAGACGTTGGGCCCGGGCGCGGTGAGCTTCGCATACCCGGTGCCGCCGTAGGAGACGGTAATCACCCCTGCCTGCGAAGCGCCGCCCGCGTCAGCCCAGCTCCTGGCCGCGGAGGCGGTGGGCGCCCCTACGACACTCAGCGCGAGCCCGCAGACCGAAAACAGCGTCGATGCGAGTACGCCGCGAACAACCTTCCCCGCGGTACGCGGCCGCTTCTGCAATTCCCCACCTTTCTTGTCACGTTCACCGTGTCTGCCAGTCCCGACGGCACGGGCTGTGATGTCAACATCCTGACCTCGGTCTCTGCCAGCTCTGCCGACACCAACCAGGCGATATACGTCGCCGGTTGGGTTTCCATCTCCGCAGACGAACGAAGCGGTCCGCGATTGCATCCGAAGCGGCACCGCTTGTGATCGGCCTTTCAACTCCGATGCCGGGGACACAGTTGCCCGCATCGAGGAACCGGCAGCCGTTGCCCAGCGGAGCGTCCAGGACGCCAAACACCGCATTTCGGCGTGAACGCCTGACAACAGATCGAGAATGTGACGCCGCTCACATGCTCGGTCGGCGGCGTAAGCGATCCGTCCCCACGGCCTCTCGATTGCACACACCGCATGCCGCAGCGGTCTACGCAGGAGGTATGGGAAACGATGGTGGCCTTCAGCCAACGAAGTTACGACAACTGGGCTCTGGCGACCGATAGCGAACTGGTGGAGGCCACCCGACAGGGGAACATGGACGCCTACGGTGAACTGTGGATTCGTTACGCGCATGTCGCCGTAAAACTGGGTCAGAGCCTGACCCGATGCAATGCTGAGGACATCGTGTCCGAGTCTTTCGCTCGAATCCTGCGGCACCTGCGCGCAGGCAAGGGGCCGACCACCAACTTCCGGGCCTACCTGTTCGCCACTGTCCGCACCCTGATCGTCGACGGCAGCCGGGCAAAGTCCGCCGATACGGTCCTGATCGGTGATCCAGAACAGCTTGTTGCGCTGGCCGGGGCGACGAGGGCACCCGAGCCCTGTGACGTGGCTGACATGGCCAAGTCTTCCTGGAACTCATTGGGCGAGCGTGACCAGTCGCTCGTCTGGGCCAGCGCCGTCCAGGGCTACAGAACGTCCGAGATCGGCGTGAAGCTCGGCATCCCCACCCCTCAGGCTGCTGTCTGGCTGCACCGCGCCCGCAAACGGCTGCGCACCGCCTTCCTCACCGCCCACATCCCGGCAACCGATGATCCGGTGTGTGCTGCCCACCGGCGCCGCTTCGCCCCATATCTCCAGGGCAAGTGCTCCGCACCACGCCGCATGCAACTCGACGGCCACGTTGCGGCGTGCTCGCCATGCGCTGACGCGTTCACAGCCGCGCGCGACGTCTACTTCCGGATGGCCATGGCCAAGCCACCGCGGGCCGGTACCCATCGATGAGACGGACCGACCGACCCCCGGCTGGTCTTCCCGCCGGGCCTTCGAAGGGCCGGGGTTTCCGTGCGGCGCCACCTCCGCGTCCCCGAGCCGTACACCGTCGCAGCAACACCGCGCCACGCTCCATCCCCATGGACGAGCCGACGGAATCCGCGTCATGACAAAGGCACATCGGCCTCTTACCGTCCAGCCTTCGGTGCGGCTCCCCAGCCTCCCCGCCTCGCCCCGGTTCTGTCATTCCTTCTCGCCCGTGGAGGGCCTCCGTGACCGTCACCAAGTCGCCATATGCCGGCGCTCGCACGGCAACCGTCCGTCCAGGGCGCCCCTTGTCAGGGGTGATACGTGTCGATGGCTCGAAGGCCGCGACGCTCATCCTGCTGGCGGCAGCCGCCTCCACCCGCCGTCCCGTGAAACTGGACAACGTGCCCGCCGACGACGACACACTGGCAATGCTCACCCTGATCAAAAGTTGCGGATACCACATCGCACGGCCGGTCACCAGCCCGGATACGGTGGTGATGCTGCCCACCCCCGGTCGATCGTCGGCACCTGATCTCGCAGGGGCATCGCAGTTCCGCTCCTCGTACTACCTCGTCCCCGTACTACTGGCCTCCAGGGGCCAGGCGGCCTTGTCCTGGCCGCCGGGCGACGGGATCGGCGACCGCCGCATGGAGTTGCACTTCGGGGTCTACAAGGCATTTGGCGACACGGTGGAGACCGATGAGTACGGCTACCGAGTGCGCGCGACCGACAACAACCGCGATCACGTTCAGATTCGTCTACCGTGCCGCTCCCGTAGCGCAAGCGTCGCAGCCATCGCTCGGGCCGTCATAAGCCGGACTCCCCTTCAGCTCCGCAACCCCAACCTCAGCCCAGAGGTCATCAGCCTCCTCACATGCCTCAGCAATTGTGGATGGAAAGTATGGATCAGCAGGGACATGGTGACCTTCGGCCCACCCTCGCACGGTCAGGACTGCGCACTGCCTTGGACGGTTCCGGGCGACAAGGTGGCGGCCGGGGCGCTGGCCTGTGCAATCGCGGTCACCGGCGGGGCCGCTCGTATAGAAGGCATCCACAGTCGAGACGTCGCACCCGTGGTGGACGCCCTGAGGCAGCTCGGCATCCCCACTATTGACGAGCCCGACGCCATCACCGTCCACGCGGATCAGGCTCGTCCGACCAACCGTCCGTTGTGGGCTGCGGCCTCGCTGAATCCACATGGCCTGGATTCGGACCTCGAACCCTCGCTCATCGCTGTCGCCCTCGGCATGCCGGGTATCCACACGTTCGCTGACGCCATCAACCCGAGGCGTCACGCCAAGGCGTTGTGTCAACTCACCGGACTGGGTGCCCAGTTCGACGAAATCTCGCCCTCCCAGTGCCGCCTGACCGGACCGCAGCGGCTGACCGGCGGCACCGTGCAGGCCTCCGGCGACTTCGGCACCGCGTCCGCCCTCCTCGTCGCCGGTTTGACTGCCCGCGGCACCACGACCATCACAGGCCTGGACCGCATCCGCCAACAGCACGCCGACTTGCCGGCCGCGCTACGCCACCTCGGCGCCGACATCACCGAGGTCCCGCGATGAGACCTCGCCACCTTCACCGGATCCTCGCCACCACCGGTCTCCACTCCGGCCTCGGCAACGCGAAGGGTCTCATCGCCGGACTCGATCGTGCTCGAAAATCGTCCCTGATCGTTGGCTGTGGCGACTTCTTCGAAGGCACCGGCCACCACCGCCTCGGCGGCGGCAGTGCCGAACGCCGCATGCTTGCGGGCGCGTACGACGTCATCGCCCCCGGCAATCATGGCTGGCACCACCACGTCGAGCCCGAGTTGCACGCGTTGACCGTCTGCGCGAATGTCATCGATACGGCCGGTAAGCCGCTCTTCCGTCGCCTGTTTCTCACCACAATCGGTGGGCGCCGTGTCGCCGTCACCGCCATCCTCGGCTTCCCGGCGGGCCCGGCGAACCTGCCCATCCCGGGCCGGCCCCTGCTTTCCCCACGCGAACTCGACGCGCCAGCAGGGGCGTTCACCTTCCCCGCGGACACCACCGCCCGGCGGGAGGAGTGACCCCGGCCAGCATCCTGCGGGTATTCACAAGCAGACGAACTGACCGCATGACCTGCAACCTCCTGCCCTACGAAGCCCTTTCGCCCTGACGATGTGAAGCCCGGCGCTCACGATGCGCGGCAGCCGGAACTTCACTGTGCCTGTGAACTGCCTGGGCAAGGTCAAACGAGCTGCGAGTGAATTCGATCGGTGGACGGAGACATAGCGTTTCACGTGTGTTCACACAGTCGTCGAGACCAAACGCTCATGCACGTCCAGCCGGTCCGCTTGGGGGTCAACGCTACGCAAAAGTGACGATTGTGGCTTCGCTGCCCCAGCTGTAGATTGACGCCGTCCCGATAAGTGGGAAGTGGAGGCGCATGGTTACGCGTTCCACGCGCCGGGCTAGTGTCAGCGCCTTTCTCCCTCGATCCCAATGGCCTTGTCGCCACGTTGCGGCTTCCGCCATCAGCGCACATTCAGATCTTCCGTCACCACCTGTCGCAGGCGAGGCCGTATCAGACTGAATGCCCGACGGTGGAACCGCCTTTCAAGAAGAAAGGGAGAGACCCGTGATTCTCACACTGCACCACAGGCGCACCTACCCAGCACCTCGGCTGACTGCCACATTGTTGGCGATCTTCTGCGTTGCCCTGGGCATCTCGGTGTCCCCGCTCGCCAGCGGCGTCGCGCATGCTACCGACGACTGCGCATACAAAATCTCGGAATGTATAACGATCACTCCGAAAAATGACGACCCCAACCAGGTGCTGAATGCGCTGGAAAAGGGCACGGACAACGGAACACAGGTCATCACGTACGCGCCTCAAGGGGGAAGCGACGGACCTGCCGCAAATGAGCGGTGGCACCTCGCGACAAATGACGACGGCACGTTTGAGATCGTCAACAACAGCAGCAGTAGGTGTCTCGACGTCACCAACCCGTCCAGCCTCTCTACCGGGCACTATCTTGCCTATCTGTGGGACTGTTCAAACAGCGACGGGCAGAAATTCTACGCCGAACCGGCAGGCGACGGCAGCGGTGGCTACAGATTGCGGCAAGCTTCGAGCAAATTGTGCTTGTCGCATCCCAACAGGATGACGCACGCGGTAGAACTGAATCTGGGAGACTGCACCACTGACGACAGCCTGGTCTGGCTCATCCAAGACTACGCGGATGGCGATGCTCTCCTCCCGCTGGCGGCTGCGTACGCGATAGGAGCGTGCGGCGCTGATTATGACGCTGCCACTGGTGCGATTTCCTGCGACCTCGACGATGCGGACGCCACTTACAGCAGAGGTAACCCTGTCTGTGTGCTGAACTACCACAACACTACCGACAGCGAAGCGCCGTCGCAGAGCCGCGCAATAACTGAGAGCGTCGCTGACTCCAAGCTGACCGGAGAGCAGACCACAACGGGGATGGCCTCAGGCGCGAACATCAAACTTGGCTTCCTCACATTCAAGAGCCAGTTCAGCAAGACCTGGACGGAAACTGTCCAGAACACGACCACCAACACCAGTACAGGTAGCAACACCTACTACACGCCAAAGGTGCCGCCGCACAGCTACGTCTGGTTGCTGGCCACACCTGTGACCAAGTCCTACACGGGGAACTTCAAGTTCAACATCAACCAGTGGAACGAATGGACTTACTCCACCGGCGACCCCGTCACCGTCTCTGTGCCCGCAGACGAAAATGGCAACTCCACCCTCATCACCACTGGCACCGGACCCGACTCCGACCCCGCCAACGAATGCGACGGACAAGCGGGGACCTTCACCGGTAGCAGCGGAAACATGGATTCTCCGCCCGGCGATTCGGCATCGACCACGGCTCCGGCCAGTTGACCGAGCGCCCGTAGGGCCACGGAGGTGACCGCTCGGCAGCGGTGGACGACCGACGATGCACCGAGGAGGTCGTCCTCCGAGCCCAAGCGGAGGGCCTCCACCTGACCGGCGAGCGCGTGCTCCAGCAACGGCTGACGAAGCGTTGCTGGAGCACGCGCTCGCCGGCGCGATGGCCGACCTCGGCGAGGAGAAGCACACTCCGCCGCCGCACGGGCGCGGCGCGGCCCCGCTGATCAGCGCCCTGCGCGGCGGCGCCGGGCGACCATGAACGCGGCCCCACTGAGGAGCGCGGTGGCGGCAGCCGCGGGCGCCCAGATGGGGATGGACGATGACGTAGTGGACTGGTGAACGCCGGCGGACTGGGCCGACGTCTCGGCGGCCGGCCGGTCTTTCGGCGGGTTTGCGGGCGCGCTGGTCGGGGTGCCGGTGGGCTTGGCGCCGGCGGCGGGTACGTCCACGGTGCCCTCGCCGTGGCCCAGGTCGGGGAAGCCGCAGTCCACGGTCACCTTCCAGCGGCCGGGTGGCAGTGCCTGGCGGGTGGTGTAGGTAGCCGTCGCGCCGGAGACGGGGATGAGCTTCCACGGGCCGAGGGAGCGCCCGCTCACATCGACGGCGGAGAGGGTTCCCGCGATGGATTCGGTCACCGGGTCGTCGTCGTTCTCCCAGGTTGCGACGGTGCGCACACGGCCGTCGTCAGGCTGTGTGGTGACGATGCCGAAGTCGATGGTGTCGCCGTGCGCGGCGGCCGACGAGGCCGGCCCGACGGCCAGGAGTACGGCGAGGGCGGCGACCGGGGTGAGACGGGAGGAAAGTCGGTGTCGCATGGGTGCTCCTGGCGCTGGAGAGCGATCGGATGAAGACGGCGAGAGCAGTGAAGGGCAGCAGTGAAGGGCGGTGAAAGACGCTGACGGTGCGGGGTGTTGAGGGCGAGGGGCGACGGGTGAGCCGGCGGCTGCTGGGGGAGGGCAGCCGCCGGCTCACGATCACTCGGCCGTCAGCGGTCGGGAGACCGCAGCGCGCTGCTCAGGAGGCGCGCTGAAGGGTCCACTTCTGATAGCCGTCGTTGTGCTGCTGCTGTTGCAGTTCGAGCAGCGAGCCGCCGAAGAACCAGCGCTTGCTGATGCCCAGGACGAGTGAGGAGCCCTGCGGCTGGAGCACGTAACTGCCATCTCCGGCGCTGCGCAGCCGCCACTTCTGGGCCGCGGCGCCGCTGCACGACTGCTGGATGACGAACTGGCCCGGGACGGCGGAGTCGAACTGCAGGCACTTCCCGGACACCGCCGAGGTGACGGTGACGGCGCCGTCGCCGGTGTCCTTGAAGGTCCACTGCTGGTTGGCGTATCCGTTGCGCTGGTAGGCGATGGCGGGCGCACCGCTCTGCGTGGAGCCTCCCCAGATGTCGGCGGCCAGCCCGGTGAGGGCGTTGACCATCACGTACTTCGTCTCCGGCCGGGTGGGGTGGTCGCCGTCGACGCCGAGGGTGCGGAAAGTGCTGACGGGACCCGGCTGAGAGGTCTTGCCGCCGGCGTCCCGGGTGGCGACGGCGACCTGGTAGGAGGTGTCGGGGGTCAGCCGGACGAGGCGGTTCGCGGTGTCCTTGACGTCGGCGAGTTTGCTGCCGTTGAGGAAGACGGCGTAGCCCGTGGCGGAGGGCACCTTGGCCCAGCTGACCACGGCGGAGTTCGCGGTGATCTGAGTGACCTCGACGGCGGGACCGGTGGACGGGCCGGACGTGGACGTCGGAGACGGCGTCGGGGTGGGTGTCGGGGTGGGTGTCGGGGTGGGCGTGCCGGTCGGGTTCGGGTCGGGGTTGGTGCCGTCACCGTCGCCGGCTATCAGGAAGCGGTTGTTGGCGATGTTCCAGTGGGTGGCCAGGTAGCTGCCGGGCTTGGGGTCGGTGTTGTAGTAGTCGTCGTGGTTGCAGTCCAGCCGTTGGTCACCGGTGCGCTCGGGGCACAGGATCTGCATCTTCGGGTAGTTCGGAGAGTCCGAGTAGCACATGATGTCCCACTCGTCGACGCAGTGTCCGCCGCCGCTGGTGTGCGGGGCGCTGTTGTTGACCGCGCCGAGGTTGTGGCCCAGTTCGTGGGCGGGCGTGGAGCCGTTCCAGCAGCCGGCGTCTGAACGGCCGTAGGAGGGACCGAAGTTGCTGAGGTTCTCCTCCCCGGGGCGCTCGTCGCCGTTGAAGGTGCCGATGCCGCAGTAGACGTTGGCGTCCACGAACATCATGTACTTTCGGTCGCGGCGGTCGTAGCCCTTGTCGGCCAGCGCTTTGTTGGTCGCGCCGAACTCGCTCACAGCGGCGGACGAGAGCTCGACGTTCAGGACGTCGGTGGTGCAGTCGGGTTCGGTGACGAAGCGTATGTGGCGGTTGCCGCCGGTCTCCTCGGCGCTCTCGTTGTAGATGACGTCGGCCTCGGCCGCCCACTTCTTGATCGAGGCCACGTACTGTGCGAACCGGTCGTTTCCGGGCGCGTGCACATAGAGCACCTGGACGCGGTTGCCCGAAGATCCGTCGCCGTCGCAGACCACCGTGGAACCGGCATCGGCCGTGGCGCCGGCGGTCGAGCCGGAGGCCGCCGCAGCGGTCTGCTCCGCCTTACCGGTACGCGCGTCGAGCACGGGTAGGCCACCGGGCAGCACGTTGGAGGCGGACGGGGCGCTGTTTGTGTCGCCGTTCAGCGTCGGGGCCGGGGCGGTCCGCCGCACCACGGGCGCGGCGTCCTTGGTGATGTCGACGCCCTTCGGCGGGGCGTCCGGGCCGTGCGTGCACAGCTTCGCCTTGGTCCCGGACACGACGAAGACACCGGCGCACGGGTCGCCCTTCGGAGCCGGCTTGAGCCCCTGGTAGACCATGCCGCGCCGACCGTCGCTCTTGGGTACTTCGGTGAGCGGCTTCGGCGGCGTCTGGTGGAGCGGTTTCACGACGGTCGTTGGCCGGGGTGCGGCGCTCGGCCGGTCGCTGGTGCTGGCCGATCCGATGGTGACCGTGCCGGCGATGAGACCGGCGGCGGCCGCGGTCGCCGCGGTCATCAGCGCCAGACGGCGCCTGCCTTTGCTGCGCCGACCTGTCGAGCGTCTTGTTCTCATGAGCGGATTCCCGTCTGTACTCGTAGGGGATGAGGGAGGGGCAATGGCTGAGGAAGTGCCGGGACGAGCGCCCGGCACGCAGGGGGCCGGAACAGGGCGTGGCCAGTGGCGGATACGGGAGATGGCGGGCGGTCGCGCCGGCTGCTCAGCGGGTGGCGACGACCTGGCCACAGGGGACCGCCCGAGTCGCGTTGATACCGACTCCGATCACGGTCGCTTCGCGGCTGAGGATGTTCTGCCGGTGTCCGCGGCTGTTGATTCAGGACTCCATGACGTCTGCGGGCCCTGCTGGCCCGCGGCGATGTTTCTCGCCGCAGGTCACCTCACGGGTACGCGGCGGTGATCCGCTCGCCGGGCCCGGTGCCGTCCGGCTGGGTGTGGTCGAAGCACTGGGCCGCCGCCATGTCGTCCGGCATCCGCTGGGTGGCGGTGGTCAGCCGGTCGTCGGGGCGGACCGGCACGCATCCGGCCGTTGTCCGCTCGGCTCTGACCAGAGTCGTCACCTGCCATACGAGGCGCACGCGAGGGCCCGCGGGGCGGGTCGCCCGGGGAGTCGGGCTCGGCGTGGGGAGGGCCGAGGGCGTGGCCGGTGCGGTCTTCGTGGAGTGCGGGGAGGGTGACACCGTGTGCGGTGCCCTGATGCCCGGGCCCCGCGTGGGTCGGCCGGAATGGCTGGCGGATTCGGTGGTCTTCCGCTCAGGGGCGGGTGGGGCCGCGGAGGGCAGCCGGTCGGTGGGCGGCTCGGTGCGCGCGGCCTCGCCCGCCACACGCTTGCCCTCGTTCCTGGGGACGTTGAGGAGGAACGTAGCTCCTCCCACGGCCATGACGAGGGCCGCGGCTGCGGCGACCTTGCCGCCCGCACGCGGACGGCGGTGCCCGCGGTGCCGGCCGGTGTTCGCGCGCGCCTCGGCGGGGGCGACGACGGAATCCGCGGGCGGGGCGCCGGCGGCCGCGGTCGGGCATCCCGCAGGGACGATGCCGGGGGCCACGACGTCGCGCGCCCGCCACCACAACAGGGCTCCGGCGATGGGGACGAGCCCCAGCCCGGCCAGCAGCCCCCCGGCCGGGACCAGCGTGGAGCAGTGGCCGGCGCAGTAGGCGCAGCCCCCTGCGTGCCGGGCCATCCGCTTGCGCCATAACGCCGAGGGGACCCCGTCCCAGAGGGCGACCACACGCTCCAACTCGGCGCAGCGGGGCGCAGTGCCGAGGGCGCGGACCACGACCCGGGCGATTTCCAGCTGCTCTGTGCTGCGCTGCACGCGTACGGCGGCGTGCTGCGGGGAGAGTTCGAGGGCGGCGGCGACCTCGGCGCGGGTCAGCTCGCCGCCGGCCTCCAACCACCAGAGGGACAGCACGTTCCGCTGATTGTCGTCGAGCCAACGCGTCGCCTCGACGACCTCCTTGCGCTGGCCCTCCAGGTCCAGCCGCACGATCGTCACATCGACGAAGTCGGGCTCGGGGGCGGCGACTTCGTGGATCTCCCGCAGGCCACCGACGGGCGCGTCACGGCGTTCGTGCTGCCAGTAGTGGCGTATCCGGTTCATCGCGATCGATACGAGCCAGGAGCGGAAGCGGGCCGGGTCGCGCAGGCCCTCCAGACCGTTGAGCGCGCGCAGCATCGTCTCCTGCACCACGTCGTCGACGTCCGCGTGCCCCTTCAGGGCGCGGCCGACGATGTTGTAGACCAGCGGCAGATACGCGGCGACGAGCTGATCCTGCGCGCCGGTGCCACCGGTCCGCGCGGCTTCGACGAGCCACGCCCCGACCTCACTGTTCACGCTCCGCACCCCTTTTCCTGTGCCCAAAGCGTCGACGTCGCTCGTCAACGTCCGACACCTAGGAGACGTGGGAGCGAGCGTCAGATGACAAGAATTCGTTGAGAAAAAGGTGCGGAGATCGCGAAAATGCCCGGGCGCCGCGCGCCGGAACTGTGGAATGGACCCGGCCCCACTCCGTCTGGGAAGAAGAAGGAGCAGCCCAGATCGGTTGTGCGGGGCAGCGACTGAACCGAGTTGACACTGCACCTTCGGCTCGCCTGGCTGCCTCCGCAGTGCGAAAACTGATGATTCATCGGCTGCGAATGCAATAGCAGCCCGCCTCTTTCGTCTGTGGAGAGGGAAACACGCCGTGGGCCTCGCGCCCGCCTGGTTCGTTTCGGCAATGCTCACAGAGATCGAGGTCAGGATGTTCAGATCACAGCCCCATGGCGTCGGCACCGACAGACGCGGTGAACGCAACAAGCGAAGTGGGGAATTGACGACGCGACGGTGGACCACCGGGAAGGTGGTGTGTGGCCTACTGGCCTCGACACTGTTGCCGTTCAGTGGCGTCGGTCTAGCCGTCGCCACCGCGCCTGCCGCACACGCGGCCGCGGGGGCCAAGTGCGAAACGTCACTCAGCTCCAACGACGCCTGGACCCACACCGGAGCCTGGACATCCAATGACGGCGGTACTACCTGGTACAACGCCAATGAGTATCCCAGCCCCGACACCTTGTCCCGCTCCGTTTCGAACCTGCCGACGAGTGGAGCTCAGTTCACCTTCGACTGGAGCTGGAACTGGGCTGACACGGGCGGCGGCTCGCAGCAGGCCGACGTGACCCTCTCCTACGGCGGGACCGTGTATGCGACGCTCCACTCGCCCGGGCCCAACGCCTCGCCCCGGGTCGCGTCCGTGGCAGCGAGCAACGGCGCCTCGATCTCGCCGACCACCGGTCCGGGCCAGGGCGCGACGACCACGTACACCGTCACGCTTCCCGACGGTGTTGCCTCCAGCGGGACCCTGGAGTTCGGCATGAGCACCGGCACCTCCGAAGGCGGCGCGGGCTACGTCAACAACGTCACTGTCGGCAACATCAAGGCCAGCAGCACCAACTGCGCTGACCTCTCGATCTCGAAGTACGGCCCGGCTGCGGTGCAGCCGAACGGGTCCGTCGACTACCACATCTACGTGACCAACAATGGCCCGTCGGCCGGCGACTACTCCGTCACCGATCAGCTGCCCGCGGATCTTGCCGGAGCGACCACGAGCACTCCGGGCTGCTCCATCACGTCGGGCACTCTGACGTGCACCGGAACGAGCCTCGGGGTCGGCAGTACGGCGACCATCGAGGTGCAGGGGACCGCCCCGAGCACGGCCGGCGACACCTTGGCCAACACCGCCAGTGTGACCGGCACGCTGCCGGATCCGGACACGTCGGACAACACCAGCGGGACCGTGAACACCAACGTCGACGACACGCTGGGAGGACCGCTGGCTGATCCTCTCGTCGCCGGTGGCACGCTCGGCACGGCGGGCCTGGCGTTCGTCGGTATCGCTGTGCGGCGGCGGCGCGCTGCGCGGGTCAAGGTGTGAACTGGGCCCACGTCCCGTCCCCGAGGCAAGGCGCGTCGGGGACGTGGCGCCGCGTCCCCGACCGGCCTCGGGTGGCGGTCGTTGTCGGCACCCGTCCGGAGATCATCAAAATGGCCCCGGTCATCGGCGAGGTCGATGCTCTGCTCGGCAGGGGCAGTGCACTGGTGATCGACACCGGTCAGCACTTCGACGAGTCCATGTCCGGCCAGTTCTGGCGTGAACTCGGCCTGCCCGCACCGGAGGTGAAGCTGGACGCGGGCGGTATGACCCGCGCGGGCTGCCTGGGTTATCTGACTGCCGAGCTGGGCCGGGTGTTCGCGTCCTTCGCTCCGTCGGTCGTGCTGGTGCAGGGCGACACGAACACCACCGCCGCAGGTGCCCTCGCGGCCAATGCCGAGGGGATCCCGCTGGTGCACGTCGAGGCGGGCCTGCGCTCTTACGACCGGGCCATGCCCGAGGAGCACAACCGGGTCATCACCGACCACCTGGCGGACCTGTGCTGCGCTGCGACGCCGCACAACCACACCAATCTGGCACTCGAAGGGATACCCAACAGCCGCGTCCTACTGACCGGCAACACCATCGTCGAGGCGGTCCAGTCACAACTGCCCAGCACCGACGACCAGCTGGCCTACCTGGGTTCGTACGGAATGCGCCCGGACGCCTACGTTCTGGCAACCATCCACCGCCCGGAGAACACCGATGAGCCTCGGACGCTGCGCGGGATCATCGAGGCCCTCGTCGGCCTGGCGGACCGTATGCCGGTGCTGTTCCCGATGCACCCGCGTACCAGGCAGGCGGCGAAGGAGGCCAAGTGCGAGGATCTGCTCTCCCGGATGTCGGTCGTCGATCCGGTCGGCTCACGCGCGTTCCTGTCGCTGGCCGCACACGCCGCCGTGCTGATCTCCGACTCCGGAGGCGTGGCTGAGGAAGTGACCGTCCTGAAGCGGCCGTTGGTCGTGGTCCGCTGCTCGACCGAACGCGCCGAGTCGATGGAGGCCGGCTTCTCCCACTTGGTTGCGCCGCACCAGATCGCTTCCACGGTCGCGGGAATCCTGTCCGGACACCAAGAGCTTCTCGCCCGCCTGGCCAAAACGCCCTGCCCGTACGGCAACGGGACTGCGGCAGCACAGATAGCCCGGGCCACCAGTCAGCTCATCGAGCTGAGGAAGGACTGAACCATGTACCACGGGTCTCTCTCCAACATCGCCATCAACACCGGCATCCCGGCGGCCGCCGCACTCACGGCGGCCGGTGCGTGGAGCCTGGCGTTCGGCATCGTCCTGCTCCTGTGCGGCTGCCTGGGGCTGTCCCTTGCGGTGCGCGCACATGGCCTCCAGATCCGCACCTTCCCCGGCTAGAGGACGAGGAGCAGAGACCGCATATGGACCTCCCCGTCCGGCGACACCGCTTTGGAACACCCCTCCCGCACTCCGGATCACCGTCGCATCGCCTCGCGCGGTGGGTCGTGGCCCTTGGCCTGCTGGCGGGGCTGACGGCGGCACTGACGGTCTGGAATGACACCTACCGGAAAGGTGAGGCTTTCGCAGCGGGCACAGCAGCCGGGCTCTTCACCTCAACGATCACGCTCGGCGATTCCTACCACGTGACCGCCGCACCAGGGCCGTACGGGCACGGGGTGTGGATCGTGGTGACGACGGAGTGCACCACTTCGATCATGCTCGCACCGGTGGCACTGATCGCGGCCTGGGCTGCGCTCCAACCACGCATCAGGCCCGTGATGGTGCTCCTCGGCTTCTCTTCCGGTCTGGCGATCCTGCTGGCGCTGGGTACGGTGCGGCTGGCCGGTATCGGCCTCGCGTTTCACCGCTGGGGCGAGTCCAGTTTCTGGCTGACCCACAACTTCGTCGGCTCACTGATCAGCCTCTTCTCGGCGGTGGTTGCGCTCGGCGTTCAATTCAAGGTGATGAGCCTGCGGAATTCCGCAGCCCCACGGAGCTTCGACACGAAGAAGGGACACGAGCGTGCATAGCGCCTTCCAGTTGACGCTCGCTCTGATCACCAGCGTGGTCATTGTCTTCGGGCTGCTCTACATCACCGTTATCACCTTGCTGGGCATCAGGGAAACGCGGAGATCCGGTGTACCGGTGGCCAAACAGGAGGGTCTGATCGCGGCCGAGCCGGATGCCGATGCCGAACTGCACGATTTCAGCTTCTACTTCCTCGTTCCGGGACTCAACGAAGAAGAGGTGATCGGCGGGACCATCGCTTCGTTGCTCAAGGATCAGCGCGGTGCGACCGTGGTGATGATTGATGACGGCTCCGATGACCGGACGGCCGATATTGTGCGCTCCTATGCGCACACGGGGCGTGTCGAGCTGGTCAGCCGCACACTCCCGAATGCTCGCCTGGGCAAGGGCAAAGCGCTCAACCAGGGAATAGAGGTGGTCCGCGCCGACGTGGCTCGCAGGGGCATCGACACCTCCAAGGTGATTGTCGCCGTCATGGACGCGGACGGGCGGATGACCGCGAATGCGACCTCGGCCGTGGCCAAGGAGTTCGCGGCGGACCCGTCCGTGGGCGGTTTGCAGCTCGTGGTCCGTATCCGCAACCGTGACTCGCTGTCCTTGTCGTTCCAGGACATGGAGTTCTGGGCCATGGCCGGATTGGGGCAGCTCGGCCGCATGGCCGCGGGGTCGGTGAGCATGGGCGGCAACGGACAGTTCGCGCGCCTGTCCGCGCTGGACGAGGTCGGCGCAGAGCCATGGTCGAATTCCCTGACCGAGGACCTCGATCTGGGCATCTCGCTGGCCGTACTCGGCTGGCGGATGACCTCGACGCCCTGGGCCTATGTGACACAGCAGGGAGTCAGCGATCTTCGTCGTCTGGTCCGCCAGCGCACCCGCTGGTACCAGGGCCACATGGCGTCGATGCGCCGCCTTCCGGAGCTGGCGCGCTCCCGCTACCTGCCCACCGGGCGCTTCCTGGAGCTTGCGGCCTACCTCGCGGTCCCCTGGGTGGTCTCGCTGCCCTGGTCGGTGCTCCAGCAGTACCTCCTCTTCGAGTTGATCACGGGGCACGGCCTGCCGTCGGTCGGGGACACCTCGCCCATGGGCCGGGTCCTGTTGGGCCTCATCTGGTACGTGGTGTCGTTCGCTCCGCATGTCTTCTGGGGGTTCGTGTACGCGCGACGCGCGTGCACCGTGCCGCTGTGGAAGGCGCTGGCCATGGCACACCTGATGATCCCGTGGTCCTACGTCGCTCACCTGTCGGCGTGGCGGGCACTGGCCCGGATCATCCTGCGCCGCAACGCCTGGGCCAAGACCCAGCGGGTGGCCGAGGACAGTCAGGCACTGCTCGACGATGCAGCGGTCGGTGGAGCGGCCCTGCCCGGCCCGTCGGCCAAGGCGGCGCTCGAACCGGCTCCTGACGGGCCCGATCTGAGGTGACCCCCGTGAAGCAGCTCCGTACGCGCAGGGCATCCCCGCGCGAGAGGCGGCCTGTTGTCCTCAACGCCCGGGCGGGAGAATCCCTTCGCGGCCCGCGTTCCGGGCGGCGCCGCGTGCCTCGATGGAAGATCGTCTCAGCCGTCCTGGCCAGCCTGGTGATCATCGCTTTGGGCCTGGTGCTCATCGCCCGACCGCGCCAGGATGCGGCCGCCGGGTCCGCCGCCCCACTGCCTGCCACTCCCTTCTCGGTCGACCCGTCCGGGCTCCCGGGAGCACCGCCTCCCTCCGCGACGGGCCGGCAGGTACCGCCCGGACGAGGCGGCCGGGACTGCGACCGGACCCTGCGTGCATCCCACATCGTGATCCCGGCGCTGTGCGTCAACGCCCCCGTCGTGGCCACCTCCCGTATCAGGGAGGGCGCGTTGAGCATCCCGGAGGACGTGCGGCGGGTCGGCATGTGGGACCAGGGCGCGGCACTCACCGACAAGGCCGGGACGACGCTGCTCGTCGGGCACGTCCATGCCCCCGTGCAGGGCAATGGAGCCCTGTACGACCTGTATCGGTCCCGGCCCGGTGACGCGGTGTACGCCAGCGATTCCCGTGGAACCGTCACCGCGTGGCGGATTGCGGGCCTTCAGGCGGCTCCGAAGTCCAGGCTGCCCGGGTCGGTGTTCGCCGGGAAGACCGGCCCCCGCCGGCTGGTCCTGGTCACATGCGGCGGCCCCGTCGTGTTTCACCCCGGATACGGCAACGTCTACCAGGACAACGTGATCGTCACTGCCGTCCGCTACCGAAGGTGAAAGCGCGATGTCGGTCGCTTTGCTCAGATGGTCACCGCCTGCGGTCGGGGCTCCACTCGTAGGCTCCTGGGGCCGTCAGGGGCCTTCCGTATCGACGATCACGCGCACGTTGCCGCAGGCGATCGAGAAGCGGGCTCCGGCCCGGCGGCCGGCGGCGAGCACACCGGCGTTGTAGAACTGGGAGTCTGCCCGCAGGATGCGCACTGCGGTGCGGCCGGCCTCGACGGCACCGTTCTCCGGTGCCGGAGAACGGTGCCGTTGACCTATCGATCCTGACACTCCCTTTCTGCTCAGTCGCTGACGGAGACCTGGCAGCTGCTCCCGGCGTCGACGGTGACGGTGGCATAGGTGTAGTCGGAGCCGTCGGCGGTCGTGCCGTAGCTCGGAGTTTGAGAGTTGCCGCACACGCTGATGTTGTTGTGCTTCCCGATGAACTTGGCGGTCCAGCTGTAGCTACTGGCGGACGAGGTGTTGCTGAGGGTGGAGTCGGTCGCGCTGCTGTGCTTCAGGGTCACGGTCCCTGAACCGACGGGGATCGAGGACACCTGGAGAGAGCTGATGTTGCCGGGCAGCTGGGACAGGGTGGACAGTGCGTTGCCCGCGTCCGGCTGGATGCCCATGAGTCCCTGGACGATCTGGCTGACCAGGGTGAAGGAGATCTCCGGGTAGTCGCCGTTGAGGAACTTGCCGGTGGTGTGCGTGTCGCCGATCTTGCTGTAGACGTATCGCATCCACTTCCATGCGGTGTCACTGCTGTTCGAGCTGTTGACCGTGACGTTGGGGTGTTGGAAGTAGACGTCGGGCAGGTAGGTGTACGCCTCCAGGTTGGCGGGGCCGGAGTCGGTGGCCTGGGTGTCGATGTAGCCGAGGTAATTGTTCGCGCGCGTCCCCGAGTTCATGAGGTTCTTGAGCGGCATGAACCAGGAGTTCTCGTTGCCCCAGCCCGTCATCTGGTTTCCGCTGGTGTCGTAGGCCCGGACGACCTTGCTGGCGGTGTCGTTGCCGGAGTCCCCGCTCCAGGTGTTGTTGAAGCGGTCGCGCAGGTCGGTCGCGGCCTGGCTGTAGTGGTCGGCGTTGGTGCCGTCGTTCTTGGCCTTGGCGAGATTCTCGGCGGCCAGGTACGCCTGGTACTGCGATCCGAGGGCGTCGCCCGCTTGCGCGAGGGCCGCACCGGACCCTTCGTTGTAGGTGGCGGTGCCGTCCCAGATCGAGCTGCTGGTGGCCTCGGGGACGGGGACGTCACCGTTGTCGACCACGGGGGCGGAGGGAGTGTGGTTCTTGATGAAGGGGCCTGTGGTGTCGCTTGAGGAGCCGACGGTGTTGGACACGTAGGTGGACAGCGTGGAGTCGATCACGTAGTCGCCGTCTCCGGTCCAGGTGTAAGCGTCGTCGATCTTCTGAACGAGCTCGAAGGGGCCCGGGAGTTCGCGGACGAAGCTGGTGGAGCTTGAGTAGTCGATCGAGCCGGGAGTCCGTGCGTCGAAGTTGATGGACCAGTAGGGGTCGTTGGTGCTGGAGGTGTTGGAGTCGTTCGCCGATGTGGCGAACGCCTTGAGCATGGTCTTGTTCTCCTTGTCAAGGCCCAGCAGGTGTGCGCCGACGACCTGGTGGGCGGTGTCGCGAAGGTAGAAGTCGGAGCGGTAGGGGTATCCGGCCCAGTAGGTGGTGCTGTAGGTGCCGGTCGAGCTGCCTCCGGTGTTGTTCTCGTCGGCGTTGATCGGTCCGGTGGAATCGGGCATACGGACCCACGAGTTGGCCTTGGTCTTGGCCCAGTTGAACATCGCCTGGAGAGTGGCGCAGTCACTGCCGCTGCAGTCGCTGTCGCTGATCTGGGGGTCGTTGGGGGCAGCGGGGGAGACCTCGACATCGTCGACGTTGATCCATCCGTTGGGCGACGAGTCGATCTCGAAGGTGATCGTGTCACCCTGGTTCACGGAAATCCGGCTGACCGTCTGCTTGTTGTAGATCTGCTGAGCGGGAATGCTCGCCGCTGACCCTACGGCTGTGCCGTTCACTTTGATCACGAGACTGCCGCCGTCGCCGGAGGCGGCGAACCAGCCACTGAAGTCGTACGTGCCGCTTTGAGGTGCGGTCACCGTCTGGCTCATGCTGTAGCCCGAGCCTTGGTTGAGATAGCCGTTCTCAGAGCCGGAGTGGGGGTTTTCGTTTACTCCCGCCTGGTCCGTGGTGAAGGTCCAGTCGTCAGTGGCGCCGGATTCGAAGCCGGGGTTGGCGAACACCAGCGGGCCGTCGGCGTGTGCGGTGGTGACGGGTATGAGGATCAGCGTTCCTGCGAGCAGGGAGAGCAGTCCCAGGTGGGCGCGGGTTCTGCAGGGCGGTCTGTGTTTTCGCATCGGTTCCTCCCATGGCGTTTGTGCAAGGGCTGGGTCTGCCCGGCCGCAGTCTCAGCGGGCGGCTGCCGGACGGGGGTGGGGGCCGGTCGTACCGCGTACGACGACCTCGGGTTGGAAGAGGAGTTCACCGGCGGGGACCTCACGGCCGGAGAGCTGGCTGATGAGGTGGCGGGCGACTTCGGTGGCCAGCCTTTCGACCGGCTGGCGGATGGTCGTCAGTGGCGGGTCGGTGAACTCCATCAGCGGGCCGTCGTCGTAGCCGATCACCGATACGTCGTCCGGTACGTCAAGGCCACGGCGGCGGATGGCGCGGATGGCGCCGAGGGCCATCTGGTCGCTACAGGCGATGACGGCGGTGACGTCCAGGGTGAGCAGTCGCTCGGCGGCGAACTGGCCGCCCTCGACGGAATAGGTCTGCCGGACCACCAGGTCCTCGGCTCCGGTGATGCCGAGTTTGTCCATGACCGCGTGGAAGCCTTCGACGCGCCGGTCCGCCGGACGGTTTCCGACCGGTCCCGCGGCCATGCCGATCCTGCGGTGGCCGAGTTGGTGCAGGTGACGGACGGACAGTTCGGCCGCGTAGGCGTCGTCGCTGGAGAAGGCCGATGCCCCGTCGAAGGCGCCGTTGAGGCAGACGTACGGCATGCCGCGGGTGTTCAGGAGGTGGAGTACCTCGGGGTCGAAGGTCTCCAGGGTGTTGCTTGCGGAGCAGAAGACGACGGCGGTGGCGCCGAGGTCGATCAGGGATTTGACGTAGTCGCGCTCCTGCACGCCGCCCGGGACGGCGGGGCAGATGAGGGCGCGCAGCCCGTGCGGGGCCAGTGCCAGGCCGATTCTTTCGGCCATATAGCCGAAGATCGGCGCGGCCAGGCCGGGCGTGATGACGCCCACCACGCCTTCGGTGCTGCTTCGCTCGTAGCCGAGCTCTACCATCACGCGCTCGACCTCCTGCCGGGTCTTCTGGGAGACGCCGCCCTTGCGGTTGATCACCCTGCTGACCGTGGCGATGCTGACTCCGGCTATCCCGGCCACCTCGGAAATCTTGACCTTGTCCTGATCCACCACAACTCCCCTTGAGATCATTGGCTGTTGTCCTGGATATCGCCCGCACTATGGCACCGTCCCGGTTTCCCGGACGTGGCACAGGCCGCCGGGCGGAACGGCCACGGCGTTGAGTCCGGGCGTCAGTTCGCGGATCACGGGCGTATGAGCCCTGCCCTGGGCGTCGTGCGGAGTCAGGTGCACTGTCCAGGGGGCGTCCAGGCTGAGGAAGAGCTGGTCGGCGCTGGTGGCGTTGATGAGCGAGACCTGTCGGAGATCGGGGCGCAGAGCCACGATCCGGTCGACGAAGCAGGTGATCACGCACCTGTCGTCGTCGGTCGCGACGACCTGTGGGTAGAGCTGGTCGGGCCGGCCGGGTTCGTAGTGGCCGCTGAGCAGGGCGGGCCGCAGCGCGCGCCAGGTGGTGAGCCAGAAGGCGAGGGCGTCGCGGTGAGCTGTGGGGAGTTGTGACAGGCGGGCGGAGGTCTGCGGGACGGCGTGCAGTGCTCCGTGGAACTGGTGGGCGACGACATCGGGGGCGGCTTGCGGATCCCACATCAGCATGTCGGAGTGGACCGTGCCGCCTGGGGCGAGCAGGGCGATGTCGAGGGTGCGGATCCGGTTGGCGACGGCGTCGGCCGGACAGTCGTTGGCGCGCAGGAGGTTGCCGAAGGCCGTCATCGCCGGGCCGGTGTAGCGCTGGCGCAGTTCGATCACGAAGTCGTCGCCGCGCCGGTGCCTCAGTCCCTCGCGCAGATCGGTGAGCATCGCGGCCATCGACGCTCCCACGTCCGGCAGATAACCGTCCCGCGTCGAGTCCTGCGCCCTGCTCGCACCGGCGTAGACCATGGCCTCGTCGAGGAAGTCCGCCTTGAGCCCGTCCAGGCCGAACTCGTCGACCAGTTGGAGGCAGGTCCGTACCACGTAGTCGCGTACTTCGAGGTGGCGTGGATCCAGGATCCAGCAGTCCAGTGTGGGGGACCAGTGGGTGGCGAAGCGTGACAACCAGGGGAACACATCGGCGCGTTCACCGAGCAGAAGAGGAGCGATCCAGAGGACATGGCGCAGCCCGAGCGCGTGGACAGTGTCGACATGGGCTCGGAAGTCGGGGAACTTGGCTGTGTCAGGGCGCCAGTCGCCACAACCGGAGTAGCCGCGCCCGCTGCCGTGGCGCTGCCAGCCGTCGTCGAGGAAGAGCTGACCGAAGCCCAGTTCGGCAGCCAGGGCGGCCTCGCGTTCGACTTCGCCAGCGGAGACATCCTGGGTGAAGGAGTACCAGGTGGAGTAGACGGGGGTGCGGCCGAATTCCGGGGTCGACATCGGCTCGCCTCCCGGGAGGGCCGCGAACCACCGGCGCAGCACGCGCAGTGTGCCGGCGACGGTGTCGCCCGGCGGTAGGAGCCGGATCCGGTAGGTCCCGCCGGCGGCGAGGGGGAGCCGCAGCCAGACGCCGAAGCGTTTGTGTTCCTCCGACACCCCGAATCGGACCGCTGTCAGTGCGACGGTCCGGTCGGTGGCGAAGGCCAGCAGAGCGCGCCCGGCGGTGTCGTACAGGCAGCCGACCGGTGCGGACTCCACCAGGGAGACGTTGCGCCAGACGGACCAGTCGGCCGGCAGTGTGCGGTCCGAGCCGGCGTTGGGGTGCCAGTAGCCGACGGCGTCGCCGAGTGGGACATCCAGCCGGACGGTCACCACGGCATCGTGTTCGGCGGTCACGGCCGCGCAGGTGCCGAGCGGTTCGTCGGCGAGGAGAAGGCGCACGGCCCCCTGTGGTGCCAGGGCGGTGACGACGGTGCCGTGTGCGCACGTCGTCTGCGGGCCGCGGTCGCTCCACAGGTCCGGGGCGAAGGTGGACAGGGCCTCGCTGGCGGTCGAGCAGGTTGCCACGGGGTGCCTTTCGTCGATGGTGGTGTGGGTCATTGCTTGACCGCCCCGGCGAGCATCCCGGAGACGAACTGCTTTTGCAGGAACAGGAAGAGCACTGCCATGGGAACGGCCGACACTGCCGTTCCGGTCAGCAGCTGCCCGTAGTCGACGTCGAAGGTGCCCTGTAGGGAGGCCAGTGCGACGGGGATGGTGAAGGAGGACTTCTCGCGTAGCGCGACCAGCGGCCACAGGAAGTCGTTCCACTGGAACAGGAACAAGAACAGGGCGAGGGCGGCGAGCGCCGGCCGCATCGTGGGCAGCGCGATCCGCACGAACAGCCGCAGTTCACCGCAGCCGTCGATCCGCCCCGCCTGTAGCAGTTCGTCCGGCAGGCCGCGCATGGACTGACGCATCAGGAAGATCCCGAACGGCAAGGCCAGGTTGGGCAGCAGGACCGCCTGATAGGTGTTGAGCCAGTTCAGGTCCACCATCATCTTGAACAGCGGCACGATGGTCAGCTGAGTGGGGACCACGAGCGCCAGCAGCAGCACTCCGAAGAGCAGGCCCCGGCCGCGGAAGCGGTACTTGGCGAAGCCATAGCCGGCCAGCGTGCACACGATGCCGCCGAGGAGGGTGTAGGTCAGCGACAGCAGCACCGAGTTCACTACGACCCGGCCGAAGCCGACCGAGGCTTGCAGGTGGCTGAGGTTGGCCCCGAGCGATCCTCCCGGTACGACCTTGGGTGCGCCCGCGAAGATGTCGTGCGAGGTGTGGGTCGCGGCGATCACCAGCCAGTACAGCGGTGCGACGGTGAACGCCAGTACCGCCAGCAGTGACCCGGTCAGGAGCACCTGACCGCGGTGGGAGACCCGAAAGGCCGGTCCGGTGAGCATCAGTCCTCCTCCTTCGCGAGCTTGACCTGGATGAGCCCGAAGACGGAGATGATCAGCACCAGCGCGTAGCCGATCGCCGACGCGTAGCCGAAGTCGAAGTACCTGAAGCCCGTTTGGTACAGGTACACACCGATGGTGGTGGTCGCATTGTCCGGACCCCCGCCCGTCATGACGAAGGGCTCGTCGAACAGCTGCAAGGTGCCGATCGTCGACAGCACCACCGTCAGCACCAGGGCCGGCCGCAGCCCGGGCAGCGTGACGTGCCAGAAGCGGCGCCATGGCCCCGCACCGTCCACAGCGGCCGCCTCATAGTGCTCGTCCGGAATGCTCTGCAGCCTGGCGAGGTAGATCACCGCGTTGTAGCCGGTGTAATGCCACGTCAGCGCGAGCATGATCGACACCTGGGCCCAGAACGGGTCGGTGAGCCAGTGCACGGACGGCAGGCCTACGAGCTGCAACAGCCAGTTCACCGCGCCGGAGTTCTTGTTGAGCAGGGCTCCCATCAGCAGACCGTAGGTGACCAGACCCGTCACCATCGGAAGGAAGAAGCCCAGTCGGAAGAGAGGCTTCCACCGCAGCAGTACGGAGTTCAGCGCCACCGAAAGTCCCAGCGCCAGCGCCAGCATGACCGGGACCTGCACCACAAGCAGCAGCATGGTGTTGCGCAGTGCCGTCCAGAACAGCGGGTCATGCAGAAGACGCTGATAGTTGCTCAGCCCGGCCCACGTCTGGGCCATTCCGTTGGTGTGGTACAGGCTCAGCACGAACGACCAGGCGACCGGGTACAACCGGAACGTGACGAACAAGGCCAGCGCGGGCAGCACGAACAGGTAGGGCGCGATCCGAACCGCCGGCCCCCGACGAGACGGCCTCGTCGAACGCGCAGTGGCGGGGGCGCTTCGGGCGACCGCCCGGCTGGGGACACGGGTTTCCGTCGCCATGGTCAGGCCTGGGAGCGTCCGGTCTGGCCGGCCAGTTGGCTTGCCGCGGACTTCAGGACCGTGGCGGGGTCGGCGCCGCGCAGAAGGACCTTGGTCTGCGCATCGTCGATGAGTTTGAGGGCGCGGGCGTAGTCCGAGGTGTAGTTCGTGGCAACCGATGGCTTGGACAACTGGTCGATGAACACCTCGGTGTACTTCTGTCCGCCGAAGTAAGGGGCGCGGGCGTGGAATACAGGGTCGTCGTAGGCCTTGAGCAGAGCGGGGAAGATGCCCTTCGCCTTGAAGATCTGCACCTGGGAGGACGGGCGGGTCAGCGCGAATTCGGCGAAGGCAAATGCCGCTCGCTGGTTGCTGCTGGTCCCGGAGACGGCCAGGTGTGTGGAGTTCAGGATGGCCGAACGCGAGCCTCCGCGGGTGACCGGCGGAGACGCCATCAGCCGCCAGTCACCCTTCTGACCGGCGTTGAAGGACGCCATATAGCCGCCGTACCAGGCGGGGTTGGGACACACCGCGACCTTGCCGGCCTTGACCGCGGCGTCGTAGCCCGGAGAACCCGGCGAGCCCTGCGCGTCATGGACGAGCCCCGCGTCGTTCAGCTCCTTGATCAGAGTGAGCGCACGCACAGCCTTGGGGGAGTTAATCATGATTTTTCCGGCGAGGTCGAAGTAGAACGCGCCCTGAAGCTGCAGCAGCATCTGGAAGAGGTTGGCGGAGTCGGCCTGGGAGGCCGACCGGTCCATTGCAACCAGGGCCTTGCCGGTGGAGTTCTTGATCTTCTTGCCGGCGGCGATGACGTCGTCCCAGGTGGCCAGGGAGCTCGCTTTCACACCCGCCTTCTTGAACAGGTCCTCCCGGTAGAAGAAGCCGCTGGCGTTGGCCTCCCAGGGCAGCGCGTAGACCTTCGAACCGCGTGAGACGGTCTCCCACAGCCCCGGAGCGAACGCCCCCCGGTACTTGTTCGCCCCAAGCTTCGCTATATCGGCCAGGCCGCCCGGGAACTTCTCGATGTAACTCGGCAGGTAGTCGACACCGATGTGCAGCACATCCGCCAGCCCCGAACCGCCGGCCTCCATGGCGATCGTGATCTTGTCCCAGATGGCGGGATTTCCGATGTCCTCCACCTTCACCTCGACCTGCGGATAGACCGCGTTGAAGGTTGGAACCAGCGCCCGCAGTTCCGCTGCCGGATTCGCCCAGCTCCACACCGTGATCGATCCCGACGGCGTACCCGAGCCCCCCGAACCGCCGCTGGATCCGCTTGAACCGCCGCACGCGGTCAGCGCGGTCCCGCCGCCGACAGCCACCGCTGCGGCACCCAGGCCCTGAAGGAACCGCCGGCGTCTCAGCTCACCCTCCGCACCCATACCCATGCCCGTCTCCACCTTTCAAGTGACCGCGCAGTGCCAAACCCAGGCGGCTCACCGCACCCGCCGAAGGCGCCGCAGCGTCGGCTGCGAGTGTGCAGAAATGTAACTTTGACGCACAGTCGCAACAAGTGGTTACGCAAGGTTTTCGTAACTGGCGGAGAAAATTGTTGACGCGGTATCTGGGATATCTCGGCAGGTCTGTGCGGCGGTGGATCTTCGAAAAGGAAGTAATTCCTGATGAGAGGCGTGATCGTGAGGCCGATATGGCTTGCCGTCGCCCTGCTGCCGCGGGCCCGCCGAATGCGATGACCGTAAACCCTTAACGCATGATGTGGGCGACGCTCTTCACCAGTCAGTTGTCCCTTTGCCACAGTGACTTGCGTTTCTCCGAGCAGCGCCTGAGCGGCAAACCTGCGCTTCCGGCACGCAACTGATTCGTGCCCGTGCGAATGGCCCACATCGGTTGTCGAAAGCGCGCAACTGGTAGGCAGTCGCCCTGATCCGTCGGTCGTTCCGACCGGGGGGCTGGGCTCGCGGAGGCTTCGAACCGGCGTAGGCAGCGCTGCGGGTTCGACCACCACGTCACGGCGGAGGCCGGTCCGTGTGGTGGGATGCGCCTCCCTCATCGTTGGAGGCACCATGAAACTCTTCAGCCGAAGACGGCACACGAACCTCAAGACCCACTCCGCGCCCGCCCCGGTACGGGGATCGGCCGGCAGCCGCCTGCGGCGTGGCCGCGTACTGACACTGGCGGCGGTCGCACTGGGGCTGGTCGTATCAACCATTCCCCTCGCGACCGGATCTGCCTTCGCGGCGGTCGAGACATGCCTCACCGGAACGCTGCGGTACACGGCCACGAATGCCGAGGGCGGTACCCCCCTCACCCAGGTCACGTCGAACGCGCGGAGCGTGAACTGGGAGCTGTGGGGCCAGACCGTGGCCGGCGGCGGGGACCAGCAGCTGGCCACTGGGCAAACCGACGGGAACGGAAACTTCTCGGCCTGCTACACCGGCGACGCCGCGCTGCCCTCGGCATACGTCAAGTTCAACTCCGCCTCGACCACGGTGTGGCGGGTGGTGAAGAGCCATACCGACGCCAGTGAATACACGTTCAACAGCAACACCCAATACAACACCTCCGGCAACATCAGTCTGGGCACCGTCAACGTCCCCTCCGACGAGGTGTATGCCTTCAAGATCGTCGACGTGCTCAACGAGCTGTACTGGAAGCGTGGCACCGACTCCGTCTGCTGGACCTCTCACCAGACCACCCTCGACACCTGCAAGACGCTCACCGTCGCCTGGGGTCAAAACAACACGGAGGGCGCGTACTTCGACACTTCCAACACGCACTACGTGCTGATGAAGGGGAACCAACCGGACTCCAAGCACCTCCTCCTCCACGAGGCCGGTCACTGGTTGCAGTGGCAGCTCTACAACGAGTGGTGGCCGGTCCAGGACTGGAGCGATCACCCCCACGACAAGCAGACCACCGCCACCTGTGCGTGGATCGAGGGATTCGCCGACGCTGTCGCCTCCTACGTGCTGGGCGACCACCTCTACGTGCAGCCCGACGGCAGCAATTACAGCTTCGAGACGCAAAGCGACTGGGACGCAGGCGATACCGTCGAGGGGCGAGTCGCGGAGTCACTGCTCGATCTCTGGGCGCCCGACGGGCCCGACGGCGGCAACTGGAACAGCAACATTGCTCTGATGAGCGGTAACACCAGCTCGAACTTCAACGAGTACTTCACCCAGGACCGTCCCGCTGCCGGTCTCAGCACCACCGGAGCCGCCGAGACCGTCATCAACAACAACGGTATCGACTACACCCCCTGAACCACTCGCCGGATGAGCCCGGGCCGAGCGCCGGGGACCATCTCGCGCGAACCTCCGCCGATGTGACATCTGCTGAACGGTGGAGCCGCCCACGGTTCGTCGCCCCGGTGTTGCCACCGGGGCGACGAACCATTCGCTTGCGAAGACGCCGAGCCCGGACGGGACACCGTCGTCACCGCTCCACACGTCCCGCCGCCTCGTCGCCTCCACCAGTCCTCCCGGTACGCACGCAGTCGCCCGGAGCCTCGGGAGCCCAGCCTCTGCACAGGGGCGTACGGCCGCGGCCAGGCGTCCCGGGCCGTGCTGCCGGCCCCGGTCTGGTACACCCAACTCTTCGGGGTCCCCGGAGTGTTGAGCGGAATGTCCTGTTCCGCTTATCATTCCGCTGACCTGCCGGCCTCAGCGGTCCGGGGGTCTTTCACCGGCGCCGACAAGGGGAGGCGTTTCACCGTGGACTCTCGCCCCTTCCGTTCCCACCTCGCCCGGCCGGACACCGATGGCGGTCTCAGGCCTCCGCCCCACCAGCTGACGCCCCTCCCGCGCTCTGGCTCGTTCTGCGAGGCTCTCCGTGCCGCGGTGGCCGCGCGCGGTCTGAGCCTCAGCCGTCTGGAGGACCGGCTGCGGCAGCGGGGGGCGGCGGTCACCGCCGCGACGATCAGTGCCTGGCAGTCGGGCAGGTACCAGCCCGAACGGCCGCACGCCCTGGCGGCACTGGAGGAGCTGGAGGGAATCCTCGGCCTGGCCCCCGGCGCGCTGGCCGCACTTCTCACCCCACCCAAGCCCCGGGGGCGCTGGCTGAACAGCGTGGCCGACCGCCCGAGCATGGCCGAGTCCTGGTCCGGTCAGCTCGATCGGGCGCTGTCGGCGGTCGACGCCCGCTGGAACAGCCACCTCACGTGCCTGAGCCTCCACTACCGCTTGGAAGTCGACGGCTCGCGCCGCGCGCACCTGATATGGCACCGCATGGTCCTGCGAGCGGACACGGAAGGGCCTGACCGGTACATCGTCGGCTACCGCCCGGACCATCCCAGCCCGCCGCCCGTGGTGCGGCCCGCAAGCCTCCAGCGCCTGGGCGTGGTCCACGGCGTCCCGGAGGACGGCACCCTGGCGGCGGAGTTCCTGTTCGACCGGCCGCTGTCCCGCGGGGAGACGGTGATCGTCGAATACACACTGGAGCACACCACGGCACGCCCTGCGGCCGAGAAGGTCGTCCTGCACCTCCAGGGACCCGTGCACGACTGCGTCATCGAGGTGTGGTTCGACCCCGCCGCACCGCCCGCGCGCTGCTATGCCTTCCGCACCGCGCGTCCGCACACCGGAATGCGGGTGCGCTCGCTGCGGCTCGCGAACGGCCGTCATGTGCACAGCGTCGGCCTGGACCTCTCGCCCTCCGACGTGGGTGTGCGGTGGGACTGGGAGCACCGCGACGGGACCGGGACGGAACGGGCCACCCGCACACGGCCGGACGCCCGCCGTCCGGCCGGCCACGCCTGACGCGAGGCCCTGCCCCGGCACCACGGCCGCGAAGCGGTCCAGGGACGGTGCGAGTCCTTAGGCAAGGTGCCCTTCGGGGTAGGCGTCGATGATGGAGCGGATGGTGTGGAGGCGGGCCTGGTTCGCAGCTTGGGCTTGCCGCAGCTCGGCCGATGAGGAGCTGAGTCTTCCCGCGCAAACCCATCTCGACGTACGGGATGACCCAGAAGCTCAACCGGCACGGCATCACGGTTCGTGCCGCCCGCAACTCTGCACTGGCCGCGCTCGGCCTCCCCACCACCGTCACCATGCTGCCCACCGTGAAAGTCCGTCAAGGCAAACAGGAGTGAACCCTGACAGACTCGACTCCATCATCGGCAACGGGCGCGGCTCTCGAAGCGGCCCAACAGCGACCATGGAAATGCTGCCTGCTGCCAAACCCCATCGAGCGGATCTGGCGCTCGGTCAAGTACCAGGACGTGCCCGTCCGCGCCTGCATCGCCACGCAGAACTCCAGGCCGCCGGCCGTGTGCTCGATGCCGGGCTGCTGCGATGGCCCCAGCAACCACGTCAATGCTCAGCATCGTCTACAAGCCCCGGACACACCGTAGAAATGACTCGCGGTCCTCATCGCCGCTCGCTATACCGGTCGAGCGCTTCGCTCAGTTCGGCCCGCTGCTGATCCGTCATTGGTCCGAGAACGCAGATGGGCACCATCCCGTCCGTGAGGGAGGAGGAACTGACTCGGTAGCGCGGGGGCCACCCTGCCGGACTATGTTGCCCGGGGCGAGCGCCGAAGAGCGCGCTGGCCATGCTGTTGGCGAACTGACCGGTTGCGGGCCTGTGCTGCACGTCCTCTGCAAGATTGAGATGCAGACCCGTGAATGTGTAAAGACTGTTGGCGTTGACCTGGATCTCTTCGATGACGAAGTCCCGTACACGGCTCCGCTGGTACGTGCGTCTGCCGAACGCGCTGGTAGTCACGATGCACTGCGGCTCGACGGACAAGGACCAGCCTTTGGGTGTCCGATACACATTCTGGCTCAGAGGGAGCGCGAGGAGAGCCAGAAGCGACAGCACGCCGAAACTGGTTGAGACCGCGAACAGACCTACCAATCCCCCCTCTGGACTCTCATCAAAGACACCATTCGCTACAGCGATGACGGCGCCTACGGGCGTGACGATCAGCAAGACTGTCATTAAACGAACAAAATTCCGATAGCCCGAGGCGTCGGCATAGGTGGGCAGGGGGTCCTCGCCCGACCACGAGATATTGAAGGGAGCGGCCGGTTGCGGTGGTTGCTGCCTCGGCGCGCCCATCCTGTCTGTCGGCGGTGGCTGCACCGCCGTGGGCATCGGATGCGACGTCTCGGCGTGCTGCGAGACGCCGTCCGCCAGCAGTTGCTGCAGACGCTCGTGGACCTGGCGCGCCGTCTGAGGGCGCCGTTGGGGATCGCGGTGCAGAAGGTCGGCAACGAACTCTGTGACCGCCGGTGGTAGGCCAGGGCGAAGTGAATCGAGGCGTGGGGCGGCTTCGTCGAATTTGCGCCGCATGACCGCGAGCCCGTTGTGGCCAGTGAAGGGCGGCCGGCCGGCGAGCATGGCAAAGAGCACTCCGCCGAGAGAGTACAGGTCGGATCGTTCGTCACCCCGCTCAGTGACGAACTGTTCCGGCGCACCGTACTCCGGGGTGCCGGCAGGGGAGAGCTGAGAGGAGCGTGCCACGGTGAACGTGGCCTGGATGAATCCGGCGATCCCGAAGTCGACGACCTTCACCTGGCCGTCCGGAGTGAGCATCACATTGTGCGGCTTGATGTCGTAATGGATGACGCTTGCTTGGTGCGCGGCGGCCAGCGCCGCACAGATGCCGTCAGTGATCTCCAGAGCACGGGCCAGAGGCATCGGGCCTTCCGTATGGATGTGGTCGCTGAGCGTCGCGCCCGCCACCTTCTCCATGACCAGGAACAGCACGTCCTCGTGAACGCCCCGGTCGTACAGAGCAACTACGTTCGGATGGTTGATCTGGGCAGCGGCCACCGCCTCGCGTTCGAACCGTTGGGACAGCTCCCGGTGGGCAACGCCGTCGAGATCGAGCAGCTTGACTGCAACACTGCGATGGAGGCTGCGGTCTTTCGCGTCCCACACCTCGCCCATGCCGCCCCGGCCGAGCCGCTTGACCAACTCGTACCGACCCGCGATCAGTTGCCCGCGCTCCATCATGCACCCCCGTTGACTTCGGCATGCCACGTACGAGAGTACGGCGGACTCCATCGATGCCACTGTCAAACCGTCAGGAGACAAGCCGCGCCACGAATCCAAGACCGCTTACTGAGGTTGAACTCGTGGTGTCGTAGGGACTGCCACCCGTCAGCCCCTACGACACCACGAGTTCAACCTCACTAGTCACTTCCGTAAGTTAGGAGTGCGACAGATGGGTAGGGCAGCCAGCATGCTCATTGCCTTCGCTCACTCGACCACCCGTCAACACCATGCCGACGTCACGGTGTCACGATCTGCGGACGCGCGAACGCCGAGTTGTCGATGACAACATCCATCATCCGCAGCGGGTCGACTTCCTGAAGATAGATGCCCTCGGCCACCAGATACCTGTTGCGGTGGATCGACTCGGCTTCAGACCCGGCCCAGTTCTGGTCACGCTCGGCACCTCGCCGAACGGACAGCTCCGCATCCACCTGCAACCAGATCCGGAAGTCCCAGTACTCATTGATCTCAGGCCGGAACGCGAAGACACCATCCACGATCAGCACGGCGTCCGCCAAAAGCGGCGTCGCTTCCGATGAGTGATCTCGTTGGGTCAGCGGGTCGATGCTGCACAGCACGCAGGATGTCGCTCCCGATGACCGGCAGGGATCCAGCAGCAGGCGCTTGACCGCCTCATAGTCATACGCGTTGCGGTAGTACCCCTCGCCAGACTCCCGGTCATACAGATGCTGGTCCCTCCACGGCTTCTTGAAATCGTCGAGAGTCGCCCGGAGCACGGGCCGCCCCGCAGCACTGATCCACTCAGCCAGTTCATGTCCGAAGCTCGTCTTCCCAGCAGCGGTGAAGCCGTCGATCCCCACGAGCAGACGGTCCTGCCCGAGATTCAGGATGCGCTTGGCGATCTCTTCGATCAGCATGCTGCGCTCGACGGAGGCCGCCGGAGGGCAGGGCTGCCGCCAGGACGAAGCCGAATGACGCACGTCCGCCTTTGGTGATCTCATGGGGTGAACCTATCGGCTGGCCCAACGGCCAGGAAGATCACTGATCAGCTGTGAGCCGACCCGCCACGGCTGTCCTCCCAGGCCAACAGACACGATGAAGTGAGACAGCCGTCGGCATCTGCTCAGCGCGGGCACGACGAGGTGAGACACGGGCGTGGTCCGCTCTCACGCCAAAGAGCATCATCGCTGGTCAGCAGACCCCACGAAAGCGAGATCCAATGAGACGGGACACTTCCGAAGCCCTTTGCACGGATGTCTGAACTCTTGTGCACACTGGTCCATCCTGACAACCTGTTCGGCGAGCTCCGCTGCTCCCACCAGGTCAGCACGTCTTGCGGTACGGGATGTCAGGGATATGAGTTTTCCATTCCTGTTCGGTGAGAGTGGCTGACCTGGCGCAGAGATCTCGGATCAACCGCACAGGGGCAATGGTTTCGGTGAAGAAACGGCCATGCTCATCCACACTGGTCAGCGTCGAGCCATCGGGAGAGAACGCCAGCGCGACGATCTCGTTGAGGGGCCCCACGGGCGGGGCGCCCAGCTCGCTACCGGTGCGACTGTCCCACACCTTGGTCTGGTAGCCGAGTCCGGACTGGTGCACGGTGGCGAAGAGTCGGCCGTCGTTCTGCCGTTGCTGTACTTGCACGGATTGTCGTCCGGGGACTTCGTCCCTGCCCTGGAAAAGTTCCTCGGCGGCACCGCCGGCCTGTCGTCGGCCACGGTCACCCGGCTGACCAAGCAGTGGAGCGACGACCACGCTGCCTTCCAGGAGCGCGACCTGTCCGACCGCGATTACGTCTACGTCTGGGCCGACGGCGTGCACCCCAAGGTCCGGCTCGGCCAGGCCCACTCCTGCGTCCTAGTCCTGCTCGGCGTCCGGCTGGACGGAACCAAGGATCTCGTCGCGCTCGCCGAGGGTCTGCGGGAGTCCACTGAGTCGTGGGCCGACCTGCTGCGCGACTGTCGTCGGCGCGGCATGCGCGACCCCGAGCTGGTGGTTGGCGACGGCGCGATGGGCCTGTGGCGGGCGCTCGCCGAGGTGTTCCCGGCCGCACGACCGCAGAGGTGCTGGGTTCACAAATCTCGAAACGTCACCAACTGCCTGCCCAGGTCCGCCCAGCCCGGCGCGGTGAAGGCGATGCAGGAAATCTACAGCGCGGAGGACCGCAGCCACGCTGAGAAGGCGACCGAGGTGTTCGCGAGGACCTGCGGCGCCAAGTGGCCGAAGGCCGTCGCGAAGATCACCGACGACAGGGAGGAACTGCTCGCGTTCTACGACTTCCCGGCCGAGCACTGGATCCATCTGCGGACCACGAACCCGATTGAGTCGACGTTCTCCACGGTCAAGCTGCGGACCAAGGTCACCCGCGGCGCGGGCAGCCCGGCCGCAGCCCTGGCCATGGTATTCAAGCTCGTCGAGTCCGCCCAGGCCCGCTGGCGCGCAATCACCGGCGCCCACCTCGTCGCTCTCGTCCGCTCCGGCGCCAGATTCAAGAACGGCGTCTTGATCGAGCGCGCCGAATCCACGGCGGCCTGATCACATGTCACCCGATGCTTGGCTGTGCGAAGCGCCGGAAGTCCGGGACCGCCATATACAGCGCCAGCATGACTGCCACCACCAGCAGGCCCCCGCCCGTGACCGCCCACATGGGACCAACCACGGAGGCCGCTGCGCCGTGGGCCAGGCCCGCAAGGCGGGGGCCGCCAGCGGCTATCACCGTGTCGGCGCCTTGCAGACGACCTCGCAGCTCGTCGGTGACGACGGTTTGAAGTGCGGACTTGCGGTACGCGCTCAACACAGTGAGCGCAGCGCCGGCCAGGACAAGCAGGCCCGAAGCCGCTGCCAGGGACCGGGCCAGGCCGAACCCGGCGATGGCCCCGCCCCAGCAGCAGACCGCGCCGCAGATCGCGGCGCCATAGCGACGGTCCTGGGTGAAGGTCCCGGACAGCAGTCCGGCCAGCACGCTGCCGACCGGGATCGCCGCATACAGCACGCCCACGACGTCAGCGCCGCGCAGTCCTGCGGCGAGCTGCGGATACACCGCGTAGGGCAGACCGAGGAAGAGCGCTGAGAAGTCGGCGGCGTAGGTAACGACCAGGACCTTGTCCGTGGTGAGCAGTCGGAGCCCGGCCAACACGCCGTTCCTGCCAAGGCCGCGTCCGCCGGAGCCTACAGGCTGCAGTGGCGGGAGGCGCCACACGGCCAGAAGTGTCGCTGTGAGCGCCACGGCATCGATCAAGTAGAGCGTGGGGCTCCCGACAACAGGCAACAGCGCCCCAGCCAGCAGCGGGCCCGCGATTCCCGCTGACCAGGAAGCCGTCGACTGCAGCGTGTTCGCCGCCGGCAGGACTGCAGCGGGTACCAGGCGTGGGACGACTGCGCCGCCTGCGGCGGCGTTCGCGCCGAAGCAGGCCTGTTGCAGCCCCACAAGGACGAGCAGTAGCACCACCGAACGCAGGTGGGCCGCGGCTTGGAACCACAGCAGCAGCGAGGCCACCCCGATCCCGGAATTGGTGCACAGCAGCACCAGACGTCGGTCGGCGGTGTCCGCCACGGCTCCTCCCCACAGCGATCCGAGGACCATCGGAATGAAGCCGACAAGGCCTGCGAGTCCGACGTCTGCGGATGAACCGGTCAGGCCGTAGATCTGCATCGGCACGGCCACCGCCGTGAACTGAGCACCCGACGTCGTGATCGCACCCGCGAGCCACAGTCTGCGGAAGTCCTTATGCCGCAGCGGCTCGATATCCATGAAGATCCGCATGGCCAAACGCTGGGGCTTGTCCCTGGGGCAAGGTCAAGGTCAGCCCACAGGGTCCCGTCCACGCCTGCCGGGCACCCGGGCCCGCGTCAGCGAGTCTCGATCCACAAGTCTTGACAGTTACTCGTGGCCCCCAGACGGTCCGGCTCGGCAAACGACCCCACCCCGTCCCGCTGGACCCCGCCTCCTGGACCGTGCTGCAACGCTGCCTGGCCCACCGCGGGGCATGGCCGACGGCCAACCCGCACGTGATGGTCACTAAAGGAACCAAGGCCGGGCGAATCCCGGCCTCAACTGCGTATCTCTCCCACGTCCTTGATGGCTGCGGATACCCACCCCGGGCAATCCGCAGCACCCGTCTCCTCGACCTGGTGAACACCATGGACCCCAAGCTCGTTGCCGCAGCCTTCGGCATGGACCCGCAGGCCACCCTGATCTATCTCGCTGACCGCGTCGATGAGGGACGACTTCAACCACAGGTGCCATAGCCAAATGCGGCCGGCGTCTGGCTTCTCAGTGCTGGCCAGGCGCTGGGTGGTGGAGCGCAGTTTCGGCTGGCTCATGCTGCACCGCCGACTCTCCCGGACCGCACCGTCTTCGTGTACATCGTGCTCGCTCTGGTCCACGGCTCCGGCTACGAACGGATCGCCGGCCCCGGATGCTCCGACCGGACCATCCGACACCGCCTCAGACAACGGACAGAAGCGGCAGCGTCGTGGACTTCTACCCCTACCTCGCCGCCCTGCGGGCGGGCACCGCACGGCCGATCGCACAACGGACGATCAGGCCACCGGCCGGCCCCGGCACGCCGGTCGCGCTCCCGGCCGCGGCGCGGAGTCCCGTGTCAGTCCTCCTGGTCAACCGTCAGCCGGAAGGCGGTGCGCAGAGCCGAGAGGACGGCCTCCGCGTCCCGCTCCCCGGCCACCCGGGCGTGGACGATACCGCTGACGGTGGCCGAGTCCATGAGGCCCCCGACCACGTCACCGGGCGACAGCCTCATGTCTGCCTCGACGACCCCGGGCACCTTCAGGAGTTCCTCGGCGGTACTGATGCTCCGGACGGTCCCCCGCGCGGCGGGCAGCATGACCTGGAGCACCTCGCCGGCGGCGTCGGCGGGCGCCCAGGAGTGCTCGCGGCCGAGGCAGACGTCGAGGTGTGCGGCCATGCTGTCGAAGCCGTCCCGGAGTTCGAGCATCCTCCGGATACCGCCGCCACCCGGCCGGGCCGCCAGCTCGCCGGCGAACAGGCCGTCGGATGTGCGCAGCGCCTCGAAGTGCGTCACCCCGGTGCCCAGGCCGACGGCCCTGACCGCCGCGTCGTGCAGCGCCCTGACCTCGCCGGCGAGCGCGTCCGTCGCGGGCAGGGTCATCGAGCCGAAGAGTCCGGAGCGGTGATCCAGTACCGGGCGGAGGTAGCGGGAGGTCCGGGCATGGCGCACCTGGTGGTCGACGACCAGGCCGTCGCAGTGGTACTCCTCCACCACGTCCAGGTACTGCTCGACCAGCACCGGGAAAGCCTTGCGGGACGGGTCCTCGGGGGCGGCCAGGGCGGCGTAGTAGTCCGCCATGGCCGGGCTGTCGAGCTCCTTGGGGGTGCGGACGACGACCACGGCGTCCGCACCCGCGCCGCAGACCGGCTTCACCAGCACGGGCAGGCCGAGCTCGGCGACGGCGGTGCGGACCTGACCGGGGCTGCCGGCGAGCCGGAAGTCGGCGACGGGCAGCCCGGCCTGCCGGAATCTGCGATTCATGGCGTACTTGTTGGTGCAGTTGAGGACCGCGTCGTTGCTCGGCCCGGGCAGGCCGAGGTATCCGCGCAGGTAGCCGGCGGCGGGGGCTGAACGCTCGGTCAGTGAGACGACGGCGGAGCGGTCGCCGGCCCCGTGCCGGACCACCGCCTCGGCCGTTGCCACGGGGTCGTTGAGGCTGTCCACCACGACGATCGGGGTGCCCGTCGGGTAGTCCGCGACAAACGGCCGCTCGGTGACCACCAGCAGATCGAGGTCCTCTCGGGCGAGGAGCCGCCCCATCTGGAACCTCTCACCACTGTTCGTCACAAGGATCTGCCTCACTGATGTCCTCTCCTCGGTCCGGCCCCTGCCACCTGCCGTCAGGATCCGATGAGGTCGCGCAGGGCGCGGCCCACGACGGCCACCTCGTCGACGGTGTTGTAGTAGTGCACGGAGGCCCGCACGGCCTGGTCGACACCCCGTTCGGTCAGGTAGAGCGGTGTGTGGTCACCCCGGATCTGCCAGACGTTGATCCCGCGGGTTCCCAGCCCGTGGAAGATGTCCTGCGCGCTGAGCGTCCGGTGGCGGAACGCGGTGATCCCGGACTGGGTGCTGCCCGGCGCGATCAGCTCGACGCCGGGCAGTTCCGCCAGGGTGGCCCGCAACGCCTCGGCGACCGGCTGTTGTTCGGCGACCGGCGCCGACTCGTGGTGCCCGAGCGCGGCGTGCAGTCCGAGCACGGCGGCGGTGGTGCGCTCGGCCAGCTCCAGGGCGCGGGCGCTGTCGTCCTCGACCGTGTACCCGGTGGGGGAACTCACCCTCGCGACGTGCAGATCGTGGAAGTCGGAGGTGAGTGAGGCGCGCAACTCCGGTGCCACGTAGGCGAATCCGGTGCCCCGGGGGCCCCGCAGGAACTTGCGTCCCGCACCGGTGAGCAGCTGGCAGCCGATCTCTGCGACGTCGACCCGGAGCTGCCCGACCGACTGGCAGGCGTCGAGGGCGTACACGCAGCGGTAGGGGGCGAGGATCCGGCCTATCTCGGCGACCGGGTTGACGATGCCGCACCCCGACGGGACGTGGGTCACCGAGACGAGGGCGACGTCGTCCGAGATGTTGGCGGACATCCAGTCCAGGTCGAGTTCGCCGTCCGGCCGGAGCGGGACGACCTCGATCCGGCAGCCGGTGCGGTCCCGGAGCTCGAACAGGCTGATCAGGTTCCCGGCGTACTCGAACGGCGTCACCCAGACGCGGTCGGTTGCGCCCAGGCGGAGCCGGCCGGCAACCGAGCACCAGGCCCGGGTGGCGCTGTCGAACAGCGCGATGTCCCGGGCGGGGGCACCGAGGAGGGTGGCGAGCCGCTGGTAGACCCCTTCCTGAAGGATCTTGTCGTAGTGGAGTTCGGTCTCGTAGGAGCCGTGGGCCGCCTCGCGGCGCACGCACTCGGTCATCGCGTCGGTCACGGCCTGCGGCATCAGGCCGGCCCCGGCGTTGTTGAAGTGGACGAACTGGCGAGCTGTCATACCGTGATTGTCCTTGCTCCGTTGGGCCGTGATCCGGTTCCGTCGGGCTGGAATGGGATTCTGTCGGCCCGGAATCGGGTTGTGTCGGACCGGATCGTGCCCGGGCTGGTCAGTAGTCGTTCGCGCCGACTTCGGCCCGGCCTCCGTTCGCCAGGTCGGCGAGTGCCGTGAGCGCCATGGGCGGGTGCTCGGCGAGCCGGTGTAGGAAGTGCAGCCACCAGTTCTGGCCGTACGTCGCGTAGACGCGGCAGGTGCGGCCGGCGTCGTGGTAGTGCTTGAGCAGGCCCGGCTGCACTCCGTGCAGCATCTCGATCTCCTCGGCCCCGTCGAGCAGGCCCCGCTCGTCGGCGGCCGCCAGTATCCGGCTGTCGTGGGTGGCCAGAGCCGTCCGCGCGCCGTGCCCCACCGCCCGGGCGGCCAGTGCGAGGTAGCGTTCGTCGAGCTCGGGGCCGCGGGGTAGGGCGACTGCCGCGGGTTCGGCGTAGACGCCCTTCACGAGCCGGATCTTGCGTCCCAGCGGGAGGATCCGGTCCAGGTCCTCCTCGGTGCGGTGCAGGTGGGCCTGGAGGGTGATCCCCACGTTGGCTTCGGTCTCGGCGAGTTCGGTGAACACGCCGAGCACCTCGTCCACGAACTCGGACCGTTCCATGCTGATCAGGACCTCTGCGCCGTGGGTGGCGGCCGCGCGCAGAACGCGCAGCGTGTTGCGGACCGCGAGGTCCCTGGAGACGAGCAGACCGAGGTTGGACAGGTCGAAGCCCAGCTGGGCCGGCTCGGGGTCCTCCTCGATCAGGGCCAGGTACTCCTCGACGACCTGTTCGATCTCCGCCGGGTCGGTGATCTCCTCACCGACGAACTCGACGCTGACCTGGTAGCGCTTCTGCCGCAGCAATTGCAGCCGTTTCAGTAGGCCGGCCCGGTCGTCGGCCACGAGGTAGCGGTAGGCCGCCGGGGCCAGGGCTGCGCGCAGCGGCGACTCGGGGGCGGAGAACGCCAGCCGGAGGGGCCCGTCGGCGGCCAGCATCCGCAGCCCCTGACCGGCGGCGCGCAGGAGCTGGGCTTCGGGCTCGGGCTGTACGTCGGTGGCGGACAGGGAGTACGTACGGGATTCGGTCATGGGAGCCCCATTCGGCAGTCGCGGTGCGGGTGGTGTCGGTTCGGCCTGGTGCACTGGATGTGTGGTGTCGCGGCAGCCCGGCTGCTTCGCGGCGGTGTGACTACTTGGGGCCGCCTGCCAGGAACAGCTCGGGCTCGCCGCTTTCCCTCGCGAGCATCATCAGTTCGGCAAAGGTGCTGTCGGACGTGGCCGGGTCGCCGCCGGCCTGCCGCCAGTCGCGGTACTTGGCCGCGTAGCTGATCACCGTCTCCTTGCCCTGCCGGGAGCGCGGCCGGGTCAGGATGCCGGCCCACAGGCCGTCCCAGCGGACGTACGCCGGGTCCTTGAGCAGCACCCGGTGGGCCCGAGCCAGGCTCCAGAACGGAATGCCGGCGTTCAGGTGGTGGATCAGGTGGAAGCGGTCGTTGTGCCGGCTGAGCAGGAAGCGTTCCACCAGCCGTCCGTGGCGGTTCCGGGTGAGGAGCAAGCGCTGGTTCTCGCCCTCGGGGAGCGGGTAGTGCTCGGCGAGTTCGGCGAGCCAGCCGATCGAGACGTTGGTGGTGCACAGCGGCACGAACCAGAAGAGGAGCAGCTCGGGGAGCACGTGGAACCAGGCACAGGCTCCGATGATGAGGGTCCACTGGGTCAGCAGGAGAACCCGCTCGACGTACACCGGGAGCACAACCGAGACGGACAGCTTGGAGCTGTCGCAGAGTATTCGGTCACGGGTGATGTAGCGGAGGTAGTCCACGGTGCGCAGTCCCAGGACGGAGAACAACACCTCCTTCACGAAGAACCGCCGGTTCGACCGCTGGGTGTCGTACAGCCCGCACTCGATGTGGAACCCGTAGTCGGGGTCGGTCTCGGCGTCGCCGAGGTTGCGGTGGTGGTTGCCTACGTGCGAACTCCGGTAGGGGCCGTGCAGGTACAGCACGAGGTATCCGGAGAACACCGTGCCGCCGATGAAGTTGAGCGCTTTGTTCTTCATGAAGCTCTTGTGGGCCGATTCATGCAGGAAGTGCGCCAGGAACCGCTGGGTGGACCCGATTAGCAGCAGGGCCACCGGGTAGAACCAGTACGAGATGCCCACGCAGGCCGCGATCGACAGGGCGATCAGGGCCAGTTCGAAGAGGATCGCCAGCGGCCCGTGGTAGTTGTCCAGGGTGCACAGCCGTCGGAGCTCGCCGCGCACCTCCCGGCTCAGTCTGTCGAACCTGAGCTGCTCGAGCGTGGTGCCGTTGTCGTCGCTCTTGGGGTTTCCTTCTGTTGCGCGCATGTTCCAGTACGTCCTTTCCAAGCAGAATGCATGGTGGAAGGCGTGAAAGGTGTGCAAGGCGTGCGTTGTTGATACTGGCCGGCCGGTGGGGCGGGCTCAGCCGAGGGCCATCATGACCGGTACGAACAGACGGCTCTGGTCGGCGGGGAGCGGTGTGCCGTGCTCCATCACCGTGGTGCTGAAGCGGGCCGCGAAGCCGGCTTTCCCGGCCCATTCGAGGAGTTCGGGGTGCCGATGGTCGATGTCCAGGCGCACCGGCCCGTCGACGGCGGCCGCCAGGTCGGACACCAGCGTCACGGCGGTGTCCTGGTCCTGTGCGGTGACCGGCCCGATCACGGTGTTGTTGTCGTTGGGCCAGGCCCCGCCGAACCCCGCGATCCCTCCCGGCCCCTCGACCACCCGCAACTCCCGGCAGAACGAGGGCAACCGGTCCAGGAGGCCGGTCCTGGGGGCGCCGAACACCTCGGCGTCCAGGGCGTGGATCGCCGGCAGGTCGGCCTCGGTGGCGGGGCGCGAGCGCCGCACGGGCCCGCTGCCGGCCGGGCCGTCGAACGTCCCCGAGTAGCTGGTGCACCGGCCCACCGTCCGGAACCCGAGGCGCTCGTAGAGTGGCAGGCCGAAATCCGTGGCGTGCAGGAAGAACCCGGCCGTGCCCGTGTGTTCCAGGGCGTGCCGCAGCAGCCGTCCGCCGAGTCCGCGCCGTTCGTGGCGCTGGGCCACCAGCATCATGCTGATCACCGCGGTCTGGTCGCCGTACCGGGTGGCGACCACGGCCCCGGCCAGACCCCCGTCGGGGGCGTCGATGCCGTAGACGTCCCCGACCTCGAAAAGCAGGCGCCACTTCTCCCGCTCCGGCGCCCAGCCCCGGTCCTCGGAGAGTCGCACACACTCCGCGAGGTCGGTGGTGCCGAGTCGCCGGACCGGTGCGGCCGCGGCATGGTGTGCGAGGTCCCTGTCCACCATCGTTTTCTCCTTCTCCCTTCCTCCCGGGACGTGCCTGGTGTTCACTCCGGCGCGGGGACGAACCCCAGCGCCTCGCCGTACAGGGACAACTCGGCCCGCAGGCAGGCAGTGATGGTTTCGGCGCGCCGGAATCCGTGGCCCTCGCCGTCGAACGTCAGGTAACTGAACGGCACCTGGGAGTCCTTGAGCCGCTCCAGCAGCTGCTCGGCCTGCGCCGGGGGACAGACGGTGTCGTCCAGGCCCTGCAACAGGACGAACGGCGTGCGGATCAGGTCCGCGCGGTGCACGGCGGAGCGCTCGTCGTACCGGTCGGCTGCTTCGGGCCACGGTCCGACGAGGCCGTCCAGGTAGCGGGACTCGAAGTCATGGGTGCCGCGTGAGCGCCAGGACACCGGGTCGAGCACCGGGTAGTAGATGCCGGCCGCTCGGTAGAGACCGGGGTCGGCGATCAGTGCGGCGGTGGCCGTCCAGCCGCCCGCGCTGCCGCCGCGGATCGCGATCCGCCGCGGATCGGCCAGCCCCTCGGCGACCATCCCGTCGACCACGGTCGCGCAGTCCTCGACGTCGACGACGCCCCACATTCCGCGCAGTCGCTCGCGGTACACCCGGCCATAGCCGGTCGAGCCGCCGTACTGGACGTCGACCACGCCGATGCCCCGGCTGGTGAAGTAGCCGATCTCCTGGTTGCGCACCAGGTGGCTGCGGCTGGTCGGGCCGCCGTGTACGAAGACCAGATACGGCGGAAGTTCACCCTCGGGAGCGGTGAACTCGGGGTGGTGGGGCGGGTAGACGTGGGCGTGCACCTGCTGGCCGCGCTCGTCGCGGTAGGTGCGCCGGAAGGCGGGGGACGCCAGCTCGTCGTGGGCGCTGTGCGGGCGGCGGAGGACCGTGAGCCCTTCCACCGAGGGGTCCCACAGGACGACGGTGCGGCCATGGCCGGGCCCGGCCGCCACGGCGGCGACCCGCCGTCCGTCGGTGGCGGGCGAGTGCCACTCGCTGTACGGGCTCTCGACGTCCTCCACGGTGCCGTCCGGCGACAGCAGCGACAGTCCGCGCTCGCCGACGCCGCGGAGCACCGCGAGCCGGCCGTCGGCAAGGGGCAGGCACCAGCGCAGGCCGATCCGCCACAGCGCCTCGCCGAACTCCTCCTGGCGGGGGCACAGATTGCGGGAGGTGCCATCGGGAAGGATCTCGTGGACGTTCCACCAGCCGGTGGGGTCGGTGACCGCGTACAGGACACCGGGCCGCCCGGGCGCCCATTCGATCTGGGTGATCGACTCCTGGCCGCCGCCGGCCAGCCGGACGGGCGGTGCGAGAGTGGCGTCCGGCCCGATCTCGGCCACCATCAGCTCGGTGGTGTCCCAGGGCATCGACGGGTGCTGCCAGCCGAGCCAGGCGACGCTGCGTCCGTCGGGGGCGATGCGCGGGCCGGTCATGAAGTGGTGGCTCGCGGCCAGCACCCGGACGACCGCGGGGTCGTCGGCCGCGCTGCCGTCCAGCGGCAGCGCCACCAGGTGGCGTTCCACGTCGACTCCCCGCGGGTCCGTGACGGTCTCCCGCAGGCACCACAGTTCCCCGCCGTGGACGGCGAAGTCGCCGTAGTGCAGCGCCACGCCGTCCGGGGCCGGCGGGGACAGCGGGACGGGTTCGCCGCCCGGCTGCCAGCGGTGGACGCGCTGGTCCGCCCAGTGGGTGAAGGCGATGCCGTCCTCCGGCCGGGCCGACAGCGGCAGCCAGGGCCGGCTCCCGTACTGGATCACCCGGTTGCGCACGTCCCAGCCCGGGGGCAGCACCTCATCCGGCGTCCCGTCGGCGCCGCGCCGCACGAGGGCGCCGCGGCCGCCGTCCTCGGGCCGGGCCTCGGTCCACCACACCTCGTCGCCGACGAAGGCGAGCCACTCCGGCAGCACCTCGCCGCGCGCGACCTCGGGCGCGCTCAACGGGGACGGCCAGCTCCCGTACGGTACGGCCTTCTTCCCGCGTTCCATCGCCGTGCTCTCCCTTCTGCGGTCGGTGTGGGCGCTCAGTACGTGATCCGGGGGATACCGATACCGGCGCCGAGGGTGTAGCTCATGACGGCGGGGTCGTCGCAGAGCCAGAAGTGACCGTCCAGGTCGGTCCAGTTGGACCGGCCGGCCAGTTGGGCGGCGTAGGCGACCGCGCGCGGCGGTTCGAGGAAGCAGCCGAGCATCCGGGTGGCGCCCTGACCGGCGAGCCGGTCCAGGACCTCCAGGGCCGGCAGCAGCCCGCCGAAGCGCATCAGCTTGATGTTGGCGCCGTCGGCCGTGCGCAGGGCCTCCTCGACGTCGGCCCGGGTGGCGATGCCCTCGTCGAGGATGACGGCGGTGCCGGGCAGCGCAGCGCGGATCTCGGGCAGCAGGTCCGGCCGGCGCGCCGGGTCCTCCAGGACGGCCGGTGCGAGCGCCTGGACGAGCGGGCGCAGCGCCTCCCAGTCCTCGCGGTCCCAGCCGCGGTTGACGTCCAGGATGAGCGGCCCGGGCGCGCCGACGAGCCCGCGCAGCACTTTCTCGTCGTCGGGGCCGCCGAGCTTGATCTTCAGCGGCCGTCCGTCGACGGGGACCTCCTCGCCGATCGGAACGGTGTGCAGCAACTGCACCAGGCCGGGGGCGGGCAGGCCGAGCAGCTGCCAGACGGCGATGCCGGAGGCGCGTGCTGCCGCGTCCAGGAAGGCCATCTCGACGAGCATCCGGGCCGGGCCCGACACCGTGCCGGCCGCGTCGGCAAGCTGCGGCCCCAGCCACCCGGGGTCGTCCCGGCCGGGCTCCTCAGCCAGCGCCTGCGCCAGTTCGCGTGCCTGGGTGGCGATGAGCGGGCCGTCCTGTCCGAATCCCGCGTCGGCGGAGACCTCGCCCTCGCCGGCCAGTGCACCGTCGGCGGTCCGCAGCCGCAGGTGTACCAGGTCGACGCCCTCGGTCGTGTTGTGCGACACCTGGAACGAGCGGACCAGCTGGTGTCGGTGGACGGTCACCTCGACGTGCATGTTGTCCCTCCCGGGGATGGAGCGGCTCACTTGGTGGCGCTTGCGGACAGCGGGGCAGCGGACTCCTGCGCGTCCGTACGGCTGCGGGCGGACAGCAGGAGCAGGGGCATGCCCACCGCCGTGACGCCCGCCAGGACCAGCCAGTACGTCCCCTGGTGCCCGTGCTCGTAGCAGAAGAGGAACAGTGCGCCGCCGGACAGCGAGCCGAGTGCCTCGCCGAGGGTCCAGGAGACCTGCCGGATGTTGAACGCCTCCAGGCTGGAGGCGATCGGCAGGCCGGCGAACGCCGTACTCACCATGGGCGTGAAGAGCATTTCCGCGACCGAGAACACGGCCACCGACACGCCAGCCGCCACGGCGACCGGAAGCCCGAATCCGAGCAGCGCCATCGCCGCCGCGAACATCAGCGTCGCCGAGCCGAGCATGACGAGCGGCCGCAGCCCGCGCTTCATCAGCCGGCTCACCACGGCGGTGACCGCGGTCTGGAGCGCGACGATCGTGACGGCCGGCCCCGCGAGGAGGACGGCCCGCACGGCGCCGGTCCTGATCTCGTGCGCGACCAGCAGCGCGAAGGCGGAGAAGAACTGGGCGTACAGGAAGCTGCCGGTCACCGTGGTCACCACGACCCGCAGCCCGATCCGGTGGCGCAGCACGGACATCAGCGCGGCCCGGCTGATCGGCCACTGCCCGCTGGTTGGCGGCGGCCGCAGACCGCGGGGCAGGCCGAACAGCAGGCTGACGGCGGCGAGCACATAGCTGAGGGCGACGAGGCCGAGCAGCAGCCGCCCGTCGCTGCCGGTGGAGTACAGCAGGCTCGCCGCGAACGGGCCGATGGCGGCCGCAATGTTCACCGCGATCTGCAACATCGAGTAGATCCGGTGGCGGCCGATGTCATCGGTGACCAGCTCGGCGATCATCACCCGGGACAGGATGAAGTGGATGCTGACCCCGAGGCCGGCCACGGCCAGGAGCGCCACCAGCGGCACCGGCCCGTGCACGTACGGGAGGAGGCCGAAGCCCAGTGCCGACAGGCACAGGCCGGCAGTCATGCCCACCACATAGGGGAAGCGGGGCAGCCAGTGGTTCACCAGCAGGGCCGAGATACCGGCAGCGGCCGTGTAGATGAACAGGCCGGTGCCGACCACCATCGAACCGCCGCTGGTCTGCCGGGAGAGCAGCACCCCGAGGACGGGCATCAGCGAGAACAGGCCGAGGCAGCCGAAGACGTGGTCGACCCCGAGGACGAGGTTGAACACCGCCAGCTTGCGCGCCGTGAACGGGACCGCGGCGGCGCCTGCTTGATCGTTGGTCACGCTAGCTCTCCTGCGCGGGTGAGACGGTGAAGTGGACGGCGGAGGCAAGTTCGCCCGCGATCCGCCGGGCCTCGTCGGCGGTGTCCGCGCCGACCACGATCACGGCGGAGCGGCTGCCGGAGTCCCGGACGGGGCCGATCAGGTCGCCGGGCCGTACGTCCAGTTCGGCGTGGAGTACGGCCGGGTGGTCCACCACCTGCTGCCAGCCGTCGATCCGTTCCAGCCGCCCCTGGGGCGCGACCAGGAAGCGGACGGCGGCTCCCCGGGTGGGGGTGAGCGGGCCGGTGGCGGCCGGGCGGCCCAGTGCGTCGTCGCAGACCCGTCCGAACAGGTCGAGGCCTTCGATGACGTGCTCCAGCAGGAGGTGGATCCAGTCGCCCCCGATCCGTACGTGCACCTCGCCGAGCACGACCCCGTCCGGGGTCAGCCAGAGTTCCACGTGGAAGACGCCGAACCGCAGACCCAGGTGGCGCAGGGCCGCGACCACCTGCTGTTCCATCTCGGTCCGGGCCTCGTCTGGGAGCACGGCCGGCATGACGTGCCCGAGTTCGACGAAGAGCGGGGGTGCCATCACCTCCTTGGCGGTGACGGCCAGGACCCGCGGCTGGCCGTCGAGGAAGAGGCCCTCCACGCTGTACTCCGGCCCCTCCACGAACTCCTCCACGAGGAACGGCGCAGAGGAGTCCGGCAGAGCGTCCAGCGCGGCGTCCAGTTCGCCGGGGCCGGTCACCCGGCTCACCCCGAGACTGCCCATCGCGTCGCGCGGTTTGACGATCCAGGGGCCGCCCGAGGCGCGGAGGAAGTCCGCGGCCTCCTCGGCCCCGGAGCAGACCCGGAAGGCCGGCTGGCGGAAGCCGGCCGCGGCCAGCACGGCCCGGCAGTCGTCCTTCACCCGGACCGTGCGCACCGCCTCGGGCGGGTTCCCCGGCAGGCCGAGGGCGGCCGCGGTCTCCGCCACGGCGACCTGGGCGTACTCGCGGACCCCCAGCACCACGTCGAAGCTCTCGCCGGCGGTGACCCGGTCGCGTGCCCAGCCGGCGCTCACGCCGGGTTCGGTGAAGTCCACCGTGGACGCGGCGTCGGCGAGTTCGCTGAGGGCGGGCGCGGCCTTGAGCGCCTCGGCCTGGTTGGTCAGGTGGGTGTGCAGTCCGTGCGCCCCAGCCTGGGCCAAGGCCTGGGCGGCGACGGCCTCGCTGAGGCTCACGGGTCCGGCTCCGCCGACGAGCAGCAGGCCGGGACGGCTTGGGCCAGTGGTCATGGGTGTGCTCCAGTTTTCGGGTCCGGTGGGTCAGCGAAGGCGGTAGACCCGGTCCTTGAGCTCCTGGACGAGCCGGTAGTCGCGTTCGAGGTCGCTCTCCGAGTCGGCGGTGAGGAACACCCTGAGCGTGCTGGTGTAGAGGTCCACGGTCGGCTTGATCCGGCCGCCCGGCTTGAGCTTCACGTTGAGGCCGTAGACGCTGTCGATGGCCTCGATCTCCCGCACCACCTGCTCGTCCACGCTGTCGACGACGCCGTCGAGCTCGGTGGGCGCGGTGTAGACGGTCGCCTCCCGGACCTTGTGGTAGGTGCGTCCCGCGTAGCGGTCCAGGAACTCCTGCGGCCGGACGTAGGCGAGGGCGGTGAGGTCGGCTTGGTTGCCGCCGACGCACTGGTCGTGGAAGGCCGGGTGCATGTTGCCGGACAGCCGGGCCCCGACCTCGACCAGGGTCGGGCCGTCGGCGGTCACGATGACCTCGGCGTGCGAGGGGCCGAAGCGGATGCCCAGCGCGTCCAGCACCTCGTTCGTGTAGGCGATCACCTCGGGCACCGGGCTCTCGTGCTCCGCCCGGATGGTCTCCTGGTCGTAGATGTTGTGCGTGCCGATGAGCTGCTTGCGGTACTGCCAGACTCCGCAGGTGTAGCGCTTGCCCTCGTAGGAGACCATGTCGACGACATACTCGTCGCCGGCGAGGTAGGACTGCACCAGGGCCTCGCGGTTGGAGGTCTCGAAGATGGTGTCGGAGGCCAGCACGTACTCGGCGGCCGCCCGGACCTGGTCGGCGTCCCGGCAGACGGCCACCCCGTCGGTCGCGGCGGAGGTCAGCGGCTTCACCACCACGGGGTAGGCGTCGTGGTTCTCGGCCCACTTCACGAGGGCTTCCGCGTCGTCGCTCTTGAACTGCTCGGCGCAGCGGACCCCGGCTCGGCGCAGCGCCTCGATCATCTCGTACTTGTCGCGCCGGGCGGCGGACAGCTCGGTGCCGTTGGAGGGCACTCCGAGCAGGCCGGAGAGCGCGTCGGCCAGCGGCACCCCGGGTTCCTGGCCGGCCACCACGCAGACCGGTCCGTACTCGGCGAGCCGGGCGGCGGTCGCCTCCGGGGTGTCACAGACCAGGGCGGCCCGGTAGGCGTCCAGGTTCGGCGGCATCATGGACGCCAGCAGCTCGGGGGTGCTCTGTACGTGGACGAGGTCGGCGTCCAGCCGGGCGAAGGCCGGGGGCAGGTAGTTGCCTGACGTGTAGGCGTCCACCAGTACCGCGACCGGCCGCTTCTGTTCAGCCATGTTCTCCCCTTGGGTTGCTAGTCGTTGGGCAGGCGACCGGACCGAGCTGCTGCTCGATCAGGCGGAAAGGCGGGTCCGTGATGAGGTAGAAGTGGCCGCCGGGAACCTCGTGCTGGGAGAAGCCGCCGTCGGTCAGCTCCCCCCACGCCGCGGCGTGGCCGGCGTCCACGTGCTCGTCGGTGTCGCCGAAGACGGCCGTCACCGGGCAGCCGACGGGCGGGCCCGCGCGGTACCCGTACCGCTCGAACATTTCGAAGTCGCTGCGGACGTAGGGGAGTACCAGGTCCCGCAGCACGGGGTCGGCCAGCAGCTCGGTGTCCGTGCCGCCGAGATTGATCAGTGCCTCGGCGAGTTCGTCGTCCGTCCTCAGCGGGGCATTGCTCGGTGCGGCGTCCGGGTCGTCGGCGGCCCGGGCGCCGGAGACGAACAGGTGGTCCAGGCGCACGCCGCGCCGCTCGAGGGCGCGGGCCGTCTCGAAGGCGACGACCGCGCCCATGCTGTGACCGAACAGTGCGAGCGGGAGGTCGGCCAGCGGCTCGATCGCGTCGGCGGCCTCCTCGGCCAGGCGGTGCACGTCGTTCGGGAGCGGTTCGGCGATCCGGTCGGCGCGGCCCGGGTACTGGACGGCGTGCACTTCGAGGGCCGGCAGTTCCGCGGCCCACAGCCGGAAGAACGAGGCCGAGCCGCCCGCGTGCGGGAAGCAGACGAGCCGGCGGGCCGCGCCGGGGCGGCCCTCCGGGCACCGCAGCCAGGTCACGCGGCACCGCCCGCTGCCGCCTCGACGAGGCTCTTGGGCCGCATGTCCGTCCAGTTGGCCTCGACGTGGTCCAGGCAGGAGCGGCGGCCTCCCGGGCCGTGGACTGCCGTCCAGCCGGCCGGCAGAGCGGTGAAGGAGCGCCAGAGCGCGTACTGTCCCTCGTCGTTGACGACCACCAGATGGGTGGTGTCCTGGTCTTCGGGCTGCTTGGTCATGGTGGTCACCTTTCGTTGGTCGCGGCGGCGGCGCCGGCGGGCTCACCGGCCGTAGAGAGGACTGCGGCGAAGCTGCCGGGGATGGATCGGGCGGTGCGCCGGTGGGCAGCGGGCCGGTCGAGCCGGTCGGCCGGGGGCCGCGCGGTCACGGTGTCCGTCCGGACGGTCCCGGGGCGGACGGCGGTGGGCGGGGCGGTCGCCGGACGCATCTCAGCTCCCCTCGGCGGTGGTGGACAGCAGGCCCCGGACGACCTCGGCCTGGCCCCCCAAGGTGCGGGCGATCAGCAGCTCGCGGACCGGCACGGCGACGCCGAGCTGCTGCCCCAGGCGGCGGGCGAGGCGGGTGACGATCAGCGAGTCACCGCCGAGCTCGAAGAAGTCCGCGTCGTCGGCCGCGTCCGGGTGGCCGAGCAGCTCGGTCCAGCCGGCCGCGACCAGCGCCCGGGGGCTCTGGGTGTCCTGGGCGGGGGTGGCCACGGCCCCGGACGCCCCGGCCCGAGCCGCCTCGGCCTGGGCCGCCCCAGCCGGCGACTGTGTCGGTGCCACCGGGCGAGGCCGCACTTCCGCCGCGATGAAGCGGGGGCCGGCGAACGGGTAGCCGGGCAGGTGCACCCGTCGCCCCGGCCCGGTCAGCGCCGCCGGGTCGACCGGCTGGCCCATGGCCCACAGGGCGCCGAGCCCGAGCAGCGGGGCGTCGTCCGTACGGTCCGCCGCCAGCGGGACCGTGTCCAGCCCGGCTGCCTCCGCCATGCCGGACAGAGCCTTCCCCGGTCCGACCTCGACGGCCACCGCGCCGGGGAAGCGCTCGGCGACGGCAGCGATCGCCTGCCCGAACAGCACAGGGCGGCGGGCCTGTTCGGCGAAGTGTCCGGCGCTGACGACGGCCCCGGCGGGAATGAGCTCCCCCGTCGCGCCGGCGGTGAACGGCACCCGGAGGCGGCCGAGTTCGCGGCCGGCCAGCTCCCTGCGCAGCTCGGCCGCGGCGGGCTCGATCAGCGCCGAGTGGAAGGCGTGGCTGGTGCGCAGCCGGCGTGCCGGGACCCGGCCGTCGAGCCACTTCTCGAACAGCTCGGCCTCCGCGGCCGGCCCGGCCAGCACACAGCTGTCCGCCGAGTTGACCGCGGCGATGTCGAGGGCGGCACCCGAGTCGGAGAGCAGTCTCCCGGCCTCCGCGACGGGGATGGGCAGCGCCAGCATCACGCCGGTCGGGCAGTCCTGCATGGCCCGTCCGCGTACCGCCACCAGCCGGGCGGCGAGGGGGAGTTCGAGCACGCCCGCCAGGCAGGCGGCGGTGATCTCACCCAGGCTGTGCCCGACCAGCGCGACCGGTCTGAGTCCCAGCCCCTCCAGGGCGGTGGCTGCGGCGTACTCGACGGCGAACAGCGCCGGCTGGGCCAGCTCGGTGGCCTCCAGTTCCGCCTCGGGGAAGGCCCGGTCGAGCAGCGCCGCGTGCAGCCGTCGGGCCTGCGCCGGCTCGAACGCGGCCAGGCATTCCTCCAACTTCCCCTCGAAGCTCGGAAGATGAGCGAGGAACGGCAGGGCCATGCCCGGAGACTGTGCGCCCTGGCCGGGCAGCAGGAACACCACCGGCGCCGGTCCGTCCGCCGGGCTGTGGCCCGCCACCTGCCGGCCGGAGCCGGTCAGCCCCGCGGCGATCTCCGCGCCGGTCTGGCCGGTCACCGCCAGGCGGTACGGGAGCGCGGCACGTCCGGCCGCCAGGGTGTGCGCCACGTCGGCGGGCGCCAGGTCGTGTGTTTCCAGGTGGCCGGCCAGCCGCCGGGCCGACCGCCGTACGGCGTCGGGGTCCGCGGCCGAGATCAGCACCAGCCTCTCCCGCCCGTCGGCGGCCGGCGGCCGTGGCGGGGCCGGCGGCTGCTCGACGATCACATGGGCGTTGGTGCCGCCGATGCCGAACGAGCTCACCCCTGCCCGCCTGGGTCCGGCTCCGTTCCAGTCGGCGCCCTCCCGGGGTACGTACAGCGGTGAACCGGCCGTGTCCAGCAGCGGGTTGAGCCGGCTGAAGCCGGCCACCGGGGGCACCGCGGCGTCCCGGACCACCATCGTCGCCTTGATCAGCGAAATCAGTCCCGCCGCGGCGTCCAGATGGCCGATGTTGGCCTTCACCGCACCCACGGCGATCCGCCCCGGCCGGGAGGCGGGTCCGCCGAAGGCAGCGGAGGCGGCCGACCACTCGATCGGGTCGCCCACCCGGGTGCCGGTGGCGTGCGCCTCCAGATAGCCCAGCGAGTCGGCCCCGACGTCGGCGGCTCGCAGGGCCGCGCGGATCACCGCTTCCTGGCCGGTGGCGGAGGGAGCACTGTAACCAGCCTTGCGGACACCGTCGTTGTTGATCGCCGAGCCGAGGATCACCCCGTGCGGGACGGATCCGTCGTCCAGTGCGTCGTCCAGGCGGCGCAGCACCACTCCGGCGGCCCCGGATCCGGCGAGCGTCCCGTCGGCGTCCGCGTCGAACGGCCGGCAGGCACCGGTGGCCGAGAGGATGCCGCCCGGCACGTGCAGGTGGCCGGCCTGCGGGAAGTCGACCGAGGCCGCGACCACCACCGCCTGGTCGCATTCGCCGTTGATCAGTGCCTGGGCGGCCAGGTGGACCGCCACCAGGGACGAGGAGCAGGCCGTGAGCACCGTGAGGGCCGGGCCGGTCAGGCCAAGCCGGTAGGCGATCCGGGTGGCCGCGAAGTCCCTTTCGCAGCCGAGCAGGACCTGCTCCAGCACCTCCGGGTCGGTCACTCCGTTCGCGATGAGCCGGCGCAGGTAACCGCTGCCGCTGGTGGCGGCGAAGACGGCGGTGACCGGTGCCGGTCCGACGGGGCCCTGGCCGGCGTCCTCCAGAGCCGCCCACGCGGTCTCCAGCAGCAGCCGCTGCTGCGGGTCCATCAGTTCGGCCTCGCGCGGGCTGATCCCGAACAGGCCGTTCTCAAAGCGGTCGGGGTCGGCGAGCAAGCCCCGGACGGGTACGTACGCCGGGTCGCCGAGGACGTCCTCCGCGACTCCTTCCGCGCGGAGCGTCTCGGGGTCGAGCCGGCTGGTCAGCACCTGGCCGGCCAGGACGGCCCGCCACCAGTCGGCCAGGCCATCGGCGCCGGGGAGCCTGGCCGCCATGCCGGTCACGGCGATGTCGAGTGATCGGTCGCGGCTCATGCGGCGCCTCCCCCGGCCCGTCGGCGGCGGGCCTGTTGCACCCGTGCCCGGCGTTCTCTGTCGTCCTCTTCTGCACTGGATTGCGGGGCGTCCGCCGCCGCGGCCTCCTCCAGCAGACCGGCCTGCGCCATGACCGTGGTGAACCGGAACAGGTCCAACACCGCGACCTCCACACCCGTGCGCCGCTGCAAGGCCACCTGAAGCGCCGGAACAAGCAGCGAATGCCCACCGACATCGAAGAAGTTCACCTCAGCAGGAACAGAGGCCACACCCAACACCTCCGCCCACGCCGCCGACACCAGCGGCACGGCGTCCTCGCTCCGCACCGCCGCCTCAGCCACCGCCGCGGCCTCCTCCAGCAGACCGGCCTGCGCCATGACCGTGGTGAACCGGAACAGGTCCAACACCGCGACCTCCACACCCGTGCGCCGCTGCAAGGCCACCTGAAGCGCCGGAACAAGCAGCGAATGCCCACCGACATCGAAGAAGTTCACCTCAGCAGGAACAGAGGCCACACCCAACACCTCCGCCCACGCCGCCGACACCAGGGCGGTGGTGTCCCCTTCCGCCGTACCGGCACCGCCGTCCGCGTCCTCGCGTTCGGCGAGCCGGCCGAGTTCAGCCCGGTCCACCTTGCCGTTGGCGTTGACAGGGAAGGCGTCCAGCCGGCGCAGCACCGCGGGCACCATCGGTTCGGGAAGCTGCTCGCCGAGTTCGCGCCGCACTGCGGCGAGGTCCAGTCCCCGCTCGGCGGTCACGAACGCCACCAGTTGTGTCGCGCCCCGGGTGTCGGCCACCACGGCGGCATCGCGCACACCGTGGCAGGCCCGCAGGGCGGCCTCGACCGCGCCAAGTTCGATGCGGTGGCCGCGGACCTTCACCTGGTTGTCGCGGCGGCCGAGGAACTCCAGCCGACCCTCGGCCGACCAGCGGACCCGGTCGCCGGTGCGGAACATCCGGGCACCCCATTCACCCGAGAACGGGTCGGGCAGGAAGGAGCACGCGGTCTCCACCGGTCGGCCTAGGTAGCCCCGGGAGACTCCGGCACCGCCGACGTACAGCTCACCAGCCACTCCGGGCGCGACCAGCCGCTGCCGGTCGTCGAGGACGTAGAGCCGGGCTCCGGGCACCGGCCCGCCGATATCCACCGGGCCGACCTTGCCGTAGCGGCGGAAGCTGGACCAGACGGTGGCCTCGGTGGGTCCGTACTCGTTGACCACCTCCGCCGGAGCGGCGAGGTCGAACTGCCGTTGCAGCAGGGCGTCCGGGAGCGGCTCGCCGGCCACGATGACCCGCCGGACGGAGCGCAGGCCGGCACCCGTGCCGCGTTCGGCGGCGGTCAGCAGCACCTCGTACAGCGAGGGCACGCAGAGCAGGTCGGTCACCTGGTGGCGGTCCACGAGGGCGAGCAGCCGCGCCGGGTCGCGTATCTCGTCGGTGCTCGCGATCACCAGGAGGCCGCCGGCGGTGAGCGTGCCCCAGAGACCGGCCACCGAGGAGTCGAAGGCGAGTGAGGAGAGCAGTAGGAAGACCGGCTCGCCGGGGTAGGTCTCGCGCCGGGCCAGGGTGGAGGCGGCCAGCTGGGCGTGCTCGACCACCACGCCCTTGGGCTCTCCGGTGCTGCCCGAGGTGTAGATGATGTAGGCGGGGTCGTGCCCGGCGACCTGCACCGTGCTGAACTCAGCGGGCCCGTCGGGAAGTTCGTCGGCGCGGACAACCGGCAAGCCGGCACGGATCCGGTGAGCGAGGCCGCCGGTGGTCACCACCGCGGCGACCTCGGCGTCGGAGAGCACCGAGTCGATCCGGGCGTCCGGGCTGGAGGGGTCGAGGGGGACGTACGCGCAGCCGGCCCGCAGCACGCCGAGGACGACCGCCGCCGCCAGGGCCGAGCGTTCGACGAGGACGCCGACCCGGGTCCCGGGAACGACCCCGGCGGCGGCCAGCCGTTCGGCGACCCGGCCCGCTCTGTCGTGCAACTCGCCGTAGGAGTAGGTGACTTCGCTGCCGGCCACGGCCGGGCGGTCCGGTGTCCGGCGGGCCGTCTCCTCGACCAGCAGGTGCACCGGAGTGTGGTCGGCCGGCAGGGCCGCGCCCCGGCCTGCGGCCAGCAGGCCCTCGGTCTCCTCCGGGGACAGCATGGCGACGGCGTCGGCGCAGTCCGCCCCCTGCGCGGCGAACCCGGTCAGGATCGTCCGCAGGTGGGCCATGAACCGGCCGATCTGCTCCGGGCCGTAACGGTCCGTCCGGTAGACGGCCACCAGGTCGGCGCCGTCGGCCCGCTCCTGGAGGGTGACCGTGAGGTCGTACTTGGACACCTTGGTGGCCAGCGGCAGATCCGCAATCCGCAGCCCGGGCACGGCCGGCAGGGCCTGGAACGGCTCGTGGTTGAGCAGTACCTGGAACAACGGCGTGCGGCTCGGGTCCGGGGTCACGCCGAGATGGCGGACCAGCTCGTCGAAGGGGACGTCGCGGTGTGCGTGGGTGCGCAGCAGGGCCCGGCGGGTGGCGGCGACCAGGTCGGCCGCGGACTGGCCGGGCTCGGAGCGCAGCCGGACGGGGGCCGGGTTGACGAACATGCCCACTGTGTCGGCGAAGCCGTTGGGCCGGGTGTCCATGCTGGCGCCCAGCACCATGTCGGCGGAGCCGGCGTAGCGGGCGAGCGTGGTGGCGAGCGCGGACAGGGCGAACACCAGCGGGGTGGTGCGGTGTTCGCGGGCGGTGCCGCGCACGGACTGCCAGACCTGCGGGTCCAGCGGCAGCCGCAGCGAGTCGCCGCGCCAGCTGCGGTCCGAGCGGGTCTCGCCCATACCGAGCGGCTGCTCGACGGGCGGCAGCCGGAACTCCTCGGCCCAGTCGCGGAAGCCGTCACCGTCGACGCCGGCACCGCGCCCCTCGCGGGCCAGGTAGTCGTCGTAGGCCATGGCGGACGGGACGACGGGGGTGCCGGCGTAGCGGCGGAACAGTTCGTCCGTCACGATCTGGATGGACCGGCCGTCGTTGACGATGTGGTGGGCCGCGAACAGCAGGACGTGGTCGTCCTCGGCGAGGCGGAGCACCTCCAGTCCGGCCAGGGGCTCGGCGAAGAGGTCGAAGACCCGGGTGACCAGCTTCTCGAGCTCGTCGTCCAGGGCGTCGGCCGGGACGCTGCGGGTGCGCAGTTCCATCCGCTCCACCGGCCACAGGTCACGCGTCGGTTCGCCGTCGCGCTCACCGATCCGCAGCCGCAGTTCGTCGTGGGCCGCCAGCACGGCGCGCCAGGCAGTGGCGAGGGCGTCGGTGTCCAGCGGGCCGGCGACCCGCAGTGCCCAGGGCACGGTGAACTCGAAGCTCCGCGGGTCCATCCGGTGCATCAGCCACAGGCGCCGCTGCGCGGCCGACAGGGCCGGTGCCCGGTCGGTGGCCCCCGCGGCCGCGTCCGCAGTGGCGGCGGCCGCGAGGGCCGCGTCGAGGGAGTGCTGCAAGCCGCGGGGCGTCGGGGTAGCGAAGAAGGCGGCGAGATCGAGGTCCACGCCGTGCGCGGTGGAGAGCGCGGCGACCAGCCGGGTGGCCTCGATGGAGGTGCCGCCGACGCCGAAGAAGTCCTCGTCGGCGGAGTGCGGGCGGGTGCCGACGGCTCGCTCCCACTGTTCGGGCACCGGCCCGTCGAGCGGCGCGCCGGGCCGGTCGTCCCGCGGGGCCCGAGAGTCCGGGCGGGGCAGGGCGGCCTCGTCGATCTTTCCGCTGGCGGTGAGGGGGAACCGGTCCACCTCGACGAAGGCGTTGGGTACCGCGGCCGGGGCGAGCAGCCCGGCGAGGGCGGAGCGCAGCGCGTCCGGGTCGAGCCGCTCACCGTCCGCGATCCGCAGGTAGGCGCGCAGCCCGTGGGCGCCGACGGCGGCGCGCCGGGCGACGTAGGCGTCCGCGACGGCCGGCTGCGCCCGCAGCGCGTTCTCGACCTCGTACGGGTCCACCCGCTGCCCGCGCACCTTGAGCTGGTCGTCGGCCCGCTCCAGGTAGTCGAGGAGTCCGTCGGGGCGGATCCGGACCCGGTCGCCGGTCCGGTACATCCGGGCGCCCGGCCGGGTGCTGAACGGGTCGGGCAGGAAGGACTCGGCGGTGAGGCGGGGCGCGTTGAGGTAGCCGCGTGCGACCTGCGGGCCGCCGATCCACAGATCGCCGGCCGCGCCCGGCGGGAGCGGCTCCAGGTCCGGGCTGAGGACATAGACGGTGGTGCCGGCGACCGGGCGGCCGATGGTGGGCCTGTCGGTCTCGGCGAGGGCGGCGGTGGTGACGATGCCTGCCTCGGTGGGGCCGTAGGCGTTGGTGGCGCTCACCCCGAGTTCACGCAGCCCGGTCCAGGTAGCGGTGTTCACCGCTTCCCCGGCCAGCTCCAGCCGGATGGGCCGTTCGCGCAGCAGCTCGTCCAGGCCGAACTCGCGCATCAGGGCGAGCATGGACGGTGTGAGGTCGAGGAAGCGCACGTCCTCGTCGCGCACCCAGGCGACCAGGGCCTGCGGGTTGCGGTAGGTGGCGTCGTCGGCGACGACCAGGCAGGCGCCCCGGGTCAGGTGGAGCAGCTGGATGTAGCTGACGTCGAAGGAGACGGCCGCGGTGAGGCCGACCGTGGGGGCGGCGTCGAGGGGAAGCGGGTCGAGTTCGGCGGCCACGTACGCGGCGAGGTTGCCGTGTTCGAGGGCCACGCCCTTGGGGAGGCCGGTCGTGCCCGAGGTGTAGATCAGCACGGCCAGGTCGCGGGGTCCGGGCGCGGGCGCGCCGGTGCCGTCCGGGCCCGCTTCGCCGGAGCGGCCGAGGTCGTACAGGACGGGGATGTCGCTGCCGGCGACCCGGATGGCCAGGTCCGGGCTGCTCACCACGATGCCGGCCGCGCTGTCGTCGAGGACCAGTCGCAGGCGGGCGTCCGGATGCATCGGGTCCAGCGGGACGTAGCAGCCGCCGGCCCGCCAGACGGCGAGGATCGCGACGACCAGGTCGGTACCGCGTTCCAGCAGTACCCCGACGGTGCTGCCGGGGCGGACGCCGTGGCGGCGCAGGTCGGCCGCCGCGAGCTCGACCCGGCACGCCAGTTCGGCGTAACTCAGCCGGGTGCCGCCGGCCCGCAAGGCAGGCGCGTCGGGGGTTGCGGCGACCCGCTCGTCGAAACGCTCCAGGGCGGTCCGGGGGGCCTCGCGGCCCGGCTCAGGTGCGGTCAGCAGCGCCTGGGCCCGGAGGGCGTCGTCGAGCAGTCCGAGTTGATCCGGCATCAAAACCTCCAGAGTGGCGTGGTGGGCGCGGCTTGGCCGGCGCTTGTCCGGGCATTACCGAGTGCGGCCTGGCGAGCTCGGCTCTGGCCAGGTTGGAGGGAGGGACGGTGGCGGCGGGGGCCGGCCGTCCATGGCGGCGGCGGGTACCGGTGCGTCACGCCGGTGGCGGCGAGCGGCGGCACGCGCGAAGGACGCCTTAGCCCGGCCGCGGCGCGCCCGTCGTCGCGCCGCACCGGCGGGCGCGTCGCAGGAGGCCGGCGGCCTGGCCACCGGCCCGTAGTTCACCTGCGGCCCCGGGCGCTACGGGGATGAGCGGCGGTCGGTGCACATGGCCCCGCGGCGTATCCCGAGCGCCCGGACCGCCGCCTGCGCGCGGTGACGGCCCGGGTCAGGAGGTCGTCGAGTTGCGGCCCTCGACGCGGACGGGCGCGATCCGGTGACCGCTCACGGGGATGCCCCGGCGGACGGAACCGGGGGCGCCAGCCGGTACACCCCGTCCTTGAGGTCCTGGATGGCGCGGTGGTCCGACAGCAGGGCGGCCTGGTCCAGTCCGGTCATGAAGATCCGCAACGGACTGGTCAGCAGGTCGGCCGTGGGACGCAGCCGTTTGCCGGGCGACAGCTTCACGCCGACGAGGTGGACGGTCGGCAGGGCGGCGATCTTCTCCACCACCGCCTCGTCCACCGAGGCGATCACGCCGGCCAGCACGGTCTGCGTGTTGTGGACGACGGCCTCCTGGCGCTTGCGGTAGACCTTCCCGGCGTACCGCTCCAGGAACTCCCCGGGCCTGGCGTACGCCAGTGCGGTGAGGTCGGCCTGGTTGGTTCCCAGACACAGGTCGTGGAAGCCCGGGTTCATGTTCCCGTTGAGCCGGGCGCCGATCTCGACCAGGGCCGGGCCGTCCGGTGTAACGATGACCTCGGCGTGAGCCGGGCCGTTCCGGATGCCCAGGGCCTCCAGCACGGTGTGGATGTAGGCGATCAGATCCGGCACGGGTGCCGCGTCGGGGTCCAGCAGCACGTCCCGGTCGTAGATCCGGGAACCCGAGTCGAGCAGGCGCTTCTCGTACTCCCACACACCGCAGACGTAGTGCCGGCCATCGACGCTCACGGTGTCCACGATGTACTCGGTGCCGGCCAAGAAGGACTGCACCAGTGCTTCGGTGTTCGGCCGGTCGAAGATGTCCACGGACGCCAGGACCCGCTCGGCGGCGGAGGCCACCTCGGCGGCGTCGTGGCAGATGTAGACGTGGTCCGTGGACGCCGAGCTGAGCGGCTTGACGACCACCGGGTACTCGCCGGCGCTCTCGGCCCAAGAGGCCAGCGCGGCGGGGTCGCCGCTCGTGGACTGCCGGGCGCAGTGGATGCCCGCGGCGCGCAGTGTCTCGATCATGCGGTACTTGTCGCGCCGGGCCGCGGAGAGCGCCGAGCCATTGCTCGCGAGACCAAGCCGCTCGCTCAGGGCGTCGGCCAGCGGAACTCCGGGCTCCTGCCCGGCGAGCACGGCCACCGGCCGCAGCGCGGCGAGTTCGGCCGCGACCTGCTCGAAGGCCGTCTCGTCGGGGCAGATGTAGTTGTGCTGGTACTCCTCCATGGCCGGCGCGAGCATCGAGGACATGAGCTCGGCCGAGCTCTGGACGTGCACCGCCTCCACGCCGAGCCGGGCGAACGCGGCCGGCAGGAAGTTCCCGGTCGAGTAGGCGTCCACCAACACCGCTGGTCCTAACAGGGGTGTCGAAGTCATGTGATCCGTTGCCTTCCGAAGTGGGGTGACCGAAGGGCGGTCGGGTCAGGACCGGGCACTCCAGCTGCGCTCCGCCGTGATGTACAGCAGTTCGGCGGGTACTCCGCGCTCGGCGCAGAGCCCCTCGAGGATCTTCGTCTGCTTGAGCTGTTCGGCCTCGGGGTCGTACCAGCAGCCGGTGAGGTGCTTCAGCCACGGTTCGATGCCGAGAGCGTAGACGTACACCTGCTTCGCACCGAGCTGGCGGGCGAGGTCGTCGGCCGGGGCGGCGAACGAGCCCTTGAGGCCGCGGTCCAGGTCGAATTCGCGCGGGATCGGGGTGTCGAGCAACGGGCCGTACAGCCAGCTCATCGGTGCGCCCACGCACTCCAGGCCCATGAACATCGCGTCGACGGTGCCGACTTCGTCGGCCACCAGGTCGTAGACCCTCGGGTCGAGCGGCGAGGTGTCGGTCGCGAAGAGGAACCCGCGCCCGCCGATGCGGATCAGCGGCACCATCTTGGCCCGGATGTCCAGCTCGCCGTGTTCGCCGAGGAACGGCAGTGCGGTGATCCGCGCGGGGCCGAGGTCGATCGACTCGACCTCCGCCAGGTCGACCACGTTGCGGAAGCCGATCTGCTCCAGCAGGGTCCGCAGGCCGAGGTCGGGGAGGGTTCCGCCGGAGGCCCGGGGGACGATCACCGTGTCGATGCGGTGCCGCAGCTGTAGCAGGGTCTCGAGCGAGAAGTGGTCGGAGTGCCCGTGGCTGAGCACCACGGCGTCGATGCGGTCCGGCAGGTCGGAGAGGGTGAAGTGCTGGTGTCCGTTGCCGTCGTACCCGATCACCGGGTCCATCAGGACGGAGAAGTCGCCGAGCTCCATCAGCACGCAGGCGTGGCCGAAGAAGCGCACGCGCACCTCGCCGGCGGCGGGCGGCTGGTACGGCGGGCGGGCGGGCTCGTCGGTGAACAGGCTCTCGAACAGCGTGCGCTGACTGCCAGTCAGTTCGAAGGCGTCGGCCAACTGTCCGACGTCAGTCCGCTCCAGGCGGGCGGCGAAGAGGCTGTCGATCTCGGGAGCGGCGAACGGCACCCGCAGGTCAACCCTGGAGTCGCTGGGCAGAATGGGCGAGCTGTAGATGAACGGCTGCGCGGAGTCGTGACGCGGCATCAGTGAGAGGGCCTGGGCCTCGGGCTGCCAGGCTGCGGTGCGGTAGAGCAACGACTCGAAGAACCTGATCGAGGGGTTTCCCGCGGTGTCGTAGACGAGTTCGGTGACACCGCGCAGTGACTCGGGCAGCCGGTTGTACAGGGGGGCCATGGCCCGCCCGTCCGCGTTCTTGGCCAGCAACTGCCGTGCGGCCGCGATGTCCTCGGCCAGCCGGATTCTCGGCTCGCCTTCCTTGAGCGTGCGTTCCAGCAGTTCCTCGATGCCCTGCCGGCCGGCCGGACCGGGGCTGATGAAGGGGGCGCCGAACATCTCGGGGTTGCGCAGCGCCTGCTCGTGGGCCTCGGGTGCGGCGAGATAGCCGCGCAGGGCGGGCAGGTGGCGCTTGGCCAGATTGAGTGCCCCTGTGTGGGGAGCCGCCACGTACGGCACGGCGTACCAGCGGTGCACCAACGGCTGGGCGACAGTGGGCGCGGACAGGAACCCTCGGCCTGCAGGCAGGCTCGAACTCATAGAAATCCCCTAGTCGGTGGTGGGAGGGGGTGTGGTGCAGTCAGGGACCGAGGCGGGGGTTGTGCCCACCAGCCACTCTGGTCACTTCGCGGCTCATTGTGCGCACATGCCGCAAGAAATTTACATGATTAGACGATCAATGGGTTGATCTTGACGCTCCAGAATCGGAGCAACTTCTGACATTTACCCCCAGTCGGCCCGGTTTTCGGCTCCGGCTTCCCCTGCTTCCTCTCGACCAACTGTCAAATTCCGGCCATACGGAGCGCCCGACAAAAAACCGTTGGCCGGGCCGCGGAGACCGTGATAGGTCTTTGCCCGGCATCAGCCTTTCCGCCTATTCGTCTGCGCGAAGCGCACACAAGTCGTCTGCGCGAAGCGCGGACGAACTAGCTGCGTTAATAGCCAAGGAGAACGGAATCCAATCTTCCTCTAGTCGGCGCTTCACTATCCTTGTCCTGGCGACGGCGGCTGCCATCGCCGTTTCCAACATCTATTTCCCGCAGCCGTTGCTCGCCGCCATCGCCCACAGCTTCGAGATCTCCGAGAAGAAGGCCGGCCTGATTGCGACAGCGGGCCAGATGGGCTATGCGATCGGCATCGCCCTGGTGGTGCCGCTCACGGACGCCGTCGATCTGCGCCGGCTGGGAGCGGTGCTCCCGGCGCTGACCTCGCTGGGCCTGCTGGCCGGGGCGGCGGCCCCCAACACGCTGACGCTGACCATCGCCACGCTCGCCCTGTCCACCACGACGGTGCTGCCTCAGATCATCATGCCGGTCGCCGCCTCGCTGGCCGCGCCGGAGCGGGTCGGCCGCACCATGAGCGCCGTCAGCGTCGGGCTGACGCTCGGCACCCTGCTCTCCCGCACTGCCTCCGGCGCCATCTCCGACCTCGGCGGCGGCTGGCGCTCCGTCTACCTCATCGCGGCGGTGCTGACCGGAGCGCTCGTCCTCGTCCTCCCCCGCCACCTGCCCGTGACGTCCGGCCGCGCGCGCATCCCGTACGGGAAGCTGCTCGTCTCCATGCCGCGACTGCTCGTGCTCCACCGGGAGCTGCGGACGGCCGCGTTCCTCGGCGGCACCTTTTTCGCGGCCTTCGCGGCATTCTGGGCAACCCTGGCGTTCCATCTCGCAGAACCCGTTTTCCACATGGGGTCCGGATACGCTGGGCTTTTCGGCCTCTTCAGCGTCCCGGGCGCCCTGCTGGCCGTCCTGGTCGGGCGCCTCAACGACCGCTACGGTTTCACCGCTGTCACCTCGGTCGCCACGCTGAGCTTGATCCTCTGTTTCTCGATTCTCGGGCTGTTCGGGGACACTTCCGTCGTGGCCCTGATAATCGGAAGCAATCTGCTCAGTTTCGGGGCCGGAAGTTCGACCATCGCCAATCAGGCCCGGATCTTCGGGATTTCTGAGGAGATCAGAGGGCGGGTCAACACCGTGTACATGGTGTCGACGTTCGCCGGCGGGGCAATCGGCTCATTGATCGCCACTGTCGTCTACGACAGTCACGGCTGGACTGGAATGATCGCCTCCTGTTTTGTGTGGGTCGCCCTGGCCGTCGCCGGTTTCGCACTGGGCACGGTCCGACAGCGGCCGACTGCCGTCGCCACCGTCCAGGAGCAGGCGGCACGGCCAGGCAGTCGCGGCAGGAGAGCGAAGGGGCGGTTCGAGCCGCCTTCCCGGTGCCGATGAGGTGACCCTCGCCTGGCCGGCCCGGGCGTCAGCCCCGGCGCTGACGTGCCCGAGTTGTTCGGCCGCTGTGGTGTAGCGGTCGGCGAACTGGCCGGCATCGGCTCGGCCACCTTGATCTATTTGTCCGATCGCATCGACGAGACCCGCTCGTCGCAGTGGGAGACGGACACAACCTGATCCGTGGTCAGAGTACGTAAGGGTGGAGACTGACCTTCTCGTGCTCGATGAAGAGCTCGACCCACGTATCGACGACATCTTCGGGCAGCGGATCAGCAAGGTCCAGCAGGATGTTCGTGCCATCGAAGTCCAGCAGGGCGGCACCGTCCTCAGTGAGGCTCAGATGTCCCCGCAGGACTACGCAGTGCCCACCGGTCCGGAGCCCAGGGCCGATACCAACAGCAGGTTTGGCGTTCTGCCCCCAGACGATGTCCTCGTCGATCGTCCACTCGACGTGGTACTCGCCCGGCTCCGCGGCACGATCCCCGCACCACCGGACCGCGGTGTGACCGAACGAGGTCCGGATATCCGCAAGCCAAGGACGTCCGGGAAACCTTGCGACCTTCACCAGTTCGATCAGCAGGCCTCGATCATGCAGCATCCGCGTCGCTGCTGGAACCCGTGACGTTTCGGCGCTGCCCCACACGGGTTCGCCGGACCAAGTGCGCTTTCCCGAACGATTCGTTCGAGGCGATGGCGACGCTGTTCTTCTCCTCCCGCTCAGTCAGCACCTGGACAGCAACTCGGCGCCCCTGCGGTCGAGTTCCACGTACCGAGTTCGTCGATCTACGCACCGCCGCAGGCTGTCGGAGCCCGCGTGGCGCCGCTTGAGCTGGGACTTCGGCCTCGGCTCGCTTGGCGAGGCTCGGGTCGATTTCGACGGCGGTGACTCATCCTTCGGACCTGCCAGTTGGGCGAGGAGCGCGGCGGAGAGGCTGGCGCCGATGCCGATGTCCATGACGTTCGCGCCGGGATGGACGTCGAGCATGCGCAGGTGGGCTTGGGTGACGGCGGCAGGGTTACCGAGCATTGCCTCGACGGTGGCGGCGACCTCGGCCGGATCAGCAAGCAGTAATCCGTGTGTGAGCAGGCCGGTGCGTACCGATGCGAGGGCGGGGGTGTCTACCAGCCCGGGGCAGACGGTGTTGAGGCGGATGTGGTCCGCTTCCAGTAGTGGTGCGGCTGAGCGGACCAGTCCGATGAGGGCGTGTTTGGCGGTGGCGTAGAACACGTCGGGTGAGCCGGTCAGCCCCGCGATGCTGCCGGTGACGACGATGTGCCCGCCGCCTTGCTGCCGCAGTCGGGGCAGGGCGGCGTGGAGGCCGTAGACGACGCTGTCCAGATTGGTGCGCATCGTGTCTCGGTAGCGTTGCGGCGTGAAGTCGTCCAGTCCGCATTGGCCCGCGATCGCGGCGTTGAGCACGGCCGCGTCCAGTCGGCCGAACTCCTCGACGGTGCGCGCCACGACGTGCTCGTTGTCGTCGGGTGAGGCGACGTCGGTGGCGACGAAGAGTCCGCCGCACTCTTCGGCGACAGCTGTGGCGTGGGTGGTGTTGGTGTCGGCGACGACCACGCGCCATCCCCGGCCGGCCAGCCTTCGCGCGGTGGCGGCTCCGATGCCCGAGGCGCCGCCGGTGATCAGCGCGACCGCGCCCTCGGTCTGACCAGCCATCACGCCGCCTGCCCGGTGGCGGGGCTAGGCGTGATCGTCAGGCCGCGGCTGCGCAGCCCGTTGCGGCGCAGGTAGGCACGGCCGAAGAACCGCTGGAAGGCCAGGATCGCCAGCAGTGTCACCCCCAGCAGCACGTCGTCGAGGACCGGCACCAGGTCGACTGGCAGGGTCATCGCCAAGACGATCCGCGCCGTGCTGTCGATCAGGCAGGCGATGCCCCAGAACGCGCTGCAGATCCACAGCATCCGGCGGAACGCCGGATACCGCTCCCAATTGGCCTTCACTGTCCGCTGCTTGTCCTCGTTCACGACGATGCGGGTCGCCTCGTAGAGGAACGGCCGCCGGGACAGCAGGGTGCACAGCATCCACACGCCGATCGCGGCCATGCCCCAGCCGTTGCGGATCAGCAGCAGCCGCGGGCTGCCGGTGACGAACGACATCGCAACGGTCAGGCCCATCGCAGCGAGCATGAAGAGCTGCAACCCACCGATCCGGCGTTCGGTGACGAGGCCACGGACCATCCCGGCTGCCGGGATCACTGCACCGCCCAGCAGCGCGACGAACTGGTTCACCCCCAGCCAACGCTGGTTGTCAGCCGGTCGTCAGTGCGGTCATCAGCCGGTTCGCGACCGGCACGGCGACGTGGTGCCGTGCGGCCGCCCGCAGCAGTGCCCCGCCGACCGCGTCCAGCTCCAGCGGACGGCCCGCCTCGGCGTCGCGCTGCATCGAGGACTTGGCGCCCGATGGGAAGGCGTCGTACAGCGCCAAGGCCCTGGCGGGATCAGCGGGCGCGCCGCAGGCCCGGCTGACAGCGGCTGCCTCCTCGACGAGTGCCACCAGTTCCTCGCGCCGTTCGGTCCGTACGTCGCCGATGGTGAGTCCGTAGCGGGTGGTGAGCAGCGCGAAGGGTGCGAGGAACGCCAGCTTGGCCCAGAGCACGGCGGCCTCGTCCTCGGCCACACAGGTTCGCACTCCGGCTGCCTGGAGCATCGCGGCCAGCGCTTCCACTGCGTCCTGCTGCTCTGCCGGTCCGGTCAGGTCGATCTCGGTGAACGGGCTGCCGTGCTCAACCCTGCCTGGTGCGACGCGAGTTGACTCGACCCGGATGACGCCAGGGGTGACCCTCCGCGTACCGTACCGCCGGCGCAGCGCGGCCGGGTGCTCGATGCCGTTGAGCAGCGGCAGCACGAGACCATCGCCGAGCATGCCGGGCGGTATCCGCTCCAACGCTGCATCGAGGGCGGTGTGCTTGACCGTCACCAGACACAGATCGACCGGCTCGCGCAGCTCGGTGTCCGCCTCGACCGGTGCGGTGAAGTCGCCGAACTGTGCGCTGCGTACCTGAAGGCCGTCCCGGCGCAGTGCCCGTGCGGTCGTCTCTCCCGCCACGCAGACGACCCGGTGTCCGGCACGGGACAACAGCGCGGCAAGGAGGCCGCCGACGCCGCCCGGCCCGAGCACCGCCACGGTCCAGGGAGCGAGCATGGCGTGGCAGTCCTTCCAGGCGGAGCCGCTCAGGAGCGGCCGGAAGCGGGTGAACAGGGCGAGGAGTTCGGGACCCCGTGTCCGGCGGAAGGCGGGGTCGACGAGGCCGATGTCGAGCTCGTTAGCGGCGGATAGTTCGGCGAAGTCCCTTCGCAGTCCAAGGTCCGGAGTGAAGGTACGGCTGGTGAACCGGTCGCGGAAAGCGGCGTCGCCGCCGGCGAGCGTCGGGTAGGAGGCACCGCGGTCGCAACTGGCGTAGAGGTACACGAGGGCTTCGGCCTCGGTGCCGATGACAGAGGCCAGTTCATCGCGGCGGTCGAGGGGCAGCAGGGCGGTGGCGAAGCCGTCGGTCCCGTACAGCGCGTGGCAGAGGCCGGCGAGCTGGAGGGCAGGGCGAGCGCCCCATGCGGCGAGTCGTTCCTGTACGCGTAGCAGGTGGGCGAGGAGAGTACCGCCCGGGTGAGCGAGGTCTTCGGCGCCGAACTCGCGCAGCAGCGCGATGACGTGAGCGGTGGTGGAAGGGGTGGCGGACAAGGGATCAGTTCCTCTCGGCACGTGGAGGGTCGGCACCCGCCCGTGCCTTCGCCTCATGTCCGGACCGTTGCGAAGGCACGGGCGGGTTGCCGCCCAGGGCCCTGCGGTGATCATGGAGCACTATGAAAACCCAAGTCAATCCTCGGATTCCCTTGGCAATGCCCAAGCATTCCCTTTGATGACCATGACTCTTGATGATCTCCGTGTCTTCACTGCCGTGTGCCAGTCCGGCTCGCTGAGCGCGGTCGCCCGTGACCTGTCGTGTACGCGGTCGGCGGTCAGCCAGCATGTGAAACGGCTCGAACGGGCGCTGGGACTGAGCCTGTTGGGACGGCACTCTGCATCACCAAGACCCCGTCCGGCGACGAGAAGGCAGGGCGTTCGCCGGTCGACCGCGGCCACGACAGTGCCAAGTCCCGTGCGCTGATAGCCGGGCTGGGGTTCACAGCCGGGATCGCCCGCAAGGGAGCGCCAGCCCCGATCCACGCCGGTAGGCGCTGGGTGGTGGAACGCATCCACTCCTGGATGAATGACTGCGGCAGGCTCCGGCGTTGCACCGAGAGGAGCGGCAACGTCGTGGACTTCTACCTCCACCTCGCCGCCGCACTTGTCACGCTACGTATGCCGATCCGCCGAGCTACAAGCCGCTGTCGCTGGGACGGCCGTCCCACCACACGCCGCCTCAAGTGATCCATTTGCCGGTCGGTCCAACTGATCGTTTCAGGATGAGTTCGGTGTGGCGGCTGGGAGTTGGGGTTGCCAACGGGCAGGGTCTGGCGCGTGGTTGATGATCTTGTTCCTGACGAGCTGTGGGAGCGCATGGCCCCGCTCGTACCTGCCCGGCCGCCGCGCGACCTGCAACGCCAACCGGGTCTTCCGCTGCCCGAGGGCGTGCGGGGAGCCCGGTCGGCTACCTACCCGGGATACTCCAGGTAGGCATTCAGGTAGTTGCACCGTATGGCCCCCGCCTGCCGGTCCCCATGCTGGGGCTGTCCCGGCAGACATCGAGACCGGGTCAGCAAGTACGGACCGCGACTGCGCCACGCTCTTCGCGCCGTATGAAGCGGGGAGGGACAGTGCGGTTTTCCTTACTCGGGGCCATGAGAATGCGCGTCGACGGGGCCGAAGTGCGGTGCGGACCACCGCAGCAACAGGCCACTCTGGCGGCCCTGCTCCTGCGTACCGGCCATGCGGTTCCGCTTCACGAGCTGATCAGCGCGGTGTGGGGCGATACCCCGCCGGACTCGGCGGTGACCATTCTCCGGACGTATGTGTGGCGGATACGCAAGCAGTTGAGCGCCGCCGGTTGCCTGGTTGAGCCGCTGGCCTCCATCGGCGACGGCTACCGGCTCATCGTGCCCGCGTCGGCCGTGGACGCACTCCAGGCCGAGCAGCTGGCGGCGGCCGCGGCACAGACATGCCGCGCCGGGCGTCATGAGGAGTGCGTCGAGCTCATCGCCGAGGCGCGGCCCTTGTTCCGGGGCGAACCGCTGGCCGGGGTTCCGGGTCCGTTCGCAGAGAGCGAGCGCTTACGCCTATCCGAACTGCGGCTCATCCTGCTGGAGGAACGCTTCGCTCATGACCTGATGCGCGGACAGCACGCTGAGGCCATCCCGGAACTGACCGCGTTCAGCCGGGAACACCCGCTGCGGGAAAAGTCCTACGGGTTTCTGATGAGAGCCCTTGCCACCTCGGGGCGTCGGGCCGATGCGCTGGCGGTGTTCGCCCGCGCCCGCGAGGTATTGCTGACGGAACTGGGCCTCGATCCCGGCCCGGAGCTGTGCGCCCTGCACAAGCGCATCCTCGCCGGTGATCCCGCCCTCGTCTCTCCCTGCCCGGCCGCCGCTCCGGCCAGGCCCACCACCGCGCCGCACGGCCGTACGAGCTCCCCGGGAAGAGAAGCGCCCACCGCCCAGACCCTCGCCACCCGGCTTCCGCCCGACACGCCTGACTTCTGCGGTCGGGAGGCCCTCGTGACCGAGCTGTGCCGGGCACTCACCGCCCGAGCGGGTACCGCACCGGTCGTGGTGTCCCTCAACGGGACGGGCGGCATCGGGAAAAGCACCCTCGCCCGGCACCTGGCACACCGCGTCAAGCATCACTTCCCCGACGGCCAGTTGTACGCCGACCTGCGCGGTACCGGTACGGACGCCGCCGACCCCGGCGCCGTCCTGGCCACCTTCCTGACCGCGATCGGTACGGATCTCGAAGCCGTTCCCACCCCTGTCGACGAGCGGGCGCGGCTGCTGCGCACCGCTCTGGACGGTCGCAGCGTGCTGCTACTGCTCGACGATGCCCATGACGCCGCGCAGGTCGCTCCACTGCTGCCGCACACGGCTGCCTGTGCCGCCATCGTGACCAGTCGGGCGCGTCTCGCCGGTCCGGCCGCCTGCTTACACGTCCAGCTGCCCGAGTTCCGCACCGAGGAGGCGCTTGCCCTGGTCCGCTGCATCGCAGGACGGCACCGGGTCACCCAGGAAGAATCCGATGTCGTACGGCTCGTCACCAGCTGCGCCCATCTGCCGCTGGCGGTCCGCCTCACCGCCTCCCGCCTGGCATCCCGCCCGGCCTGGACGGTGGCGGACCTGGTGGGCCGGCTCACCGACGAGCGGCAGCGACTCACCGAGCCGCACACGGACGACCTCGCCGTGACCGCCGCGTTGGAACTCAGTCACCGCCAGTTGACCGCTCCGCAGGCCGCGGTCTTCCGTGAGCAGGCGCGCCAGGAATCCGGCGTCCCGGGCGGCGGCGGTCGAGACATTGATCCGCAGGACGCCGGCCGCGCCGAAGTAGGGCATCGTCTCGAAGTCGACCGGCCCGTGCCGCAGATCGGCGGTGGCGCGGATGACCCGCAGCCCGGGGCGCAGACCGTAGGCATCCAGCATCCGCAGGTTGGCGGCGGTCGACTCGCTCAGCTTGGAGTCGTCGTGGATGATCCGCACCGGTTCACCGGTCGTTCCGGACGTGTGGACCCGCAGCTCGTCCCATGCCTCGACGATGCCTGTGGTGAGCGCCTCGGGCGTGTGGCGAAGGACGTCCTTCTCCAGCACTGGCAGGGACTCCAGGACGGCCTCGGCCTTCTCCGGAGTGATCCGCCCCTCCGTGAGATGGGGGGCGAAGTGCGTTGTGCGTGCCGCGCGGGTGAGTGCCTGGGCGAGTCTGGCCCGGCGGAGTTCGGCCAGCAGGGCCCCGTCGTACTGACTGGGCAGATACACCTGCCGAAAGAGCCGCCACCCCTCGCCGACTGCCGCCGTGGTGCGCAGGCTGGCGTTGTGCCACCAGTCGTGGCCGGTCATTGTGCCTCCGTCCTCGCAGACGTCGAAACGGGCATGTTCCGGCCCGGTACGCCGGGCCGGGCGGGACGGGCGCAGGGGCCACGCCAACGGCGAACCCACTGCGCCCGTCACTTCATCGACCGAAATCAGGAAACGGTCTCGCCGAGGTTGATCTCCATGCGTCCCACCTCCCTCGCCTCCCGTGGAAGGGCGGTTCCCCTTCGCTCGGTCCTCAGCCTTCACGCCGGCGATCTACGCCCGATGCGTGCCGGATATACGTTCGATCGACGGGGGAAGGGAGGTGGTGCACGGCGCTGCCGCCGGTCCGGATGCCTGGTGCCGGCGACGCGGTGGGTGGTGCCCGCGGAGAAGAACGGTCACCGGCCGATCGAGGCGGTACGAGGCGACCGCGGTGCCCGGCACGCGGAGATCGTCTCGGCGGCGTGGAGTGACGGAATGTGTATCCGGGCTTCGACCATGCTCAGTTCACCCTCGAAGCCCGGCGGGCAGCGGGCACACGCACTCCGGTCCGCCGTCCGCGCCGCCACGTGGCATCGGCACACACGGGCACGAATAGTGATCAAGGGCTGTTCCGGGCGTGAGCTTGCGCAGTGCCCCTACGGTCGCGGACGTCGATCTCCGTTCGGTGGTGCAACGCACCTCAGGGATTGTCAGTGCGCGGCGCTACGCTGCGGCAGCAGCTTGGCCCCCATTGCGGACGCGCGGACGTGGGAGAGACCGCTGGACCTGCTGGTCAGGGAGTATGAGGCCCCTGCGATGAGAGCGGCCAAGTTCAAGCGGTCCGGTTGCACTTTCAGCTTCGACGCGGACAGTGGTGATCAAGCTGTTCTCCGGTTCGCACGTCACTACGTCGACCCGGACGCTGCCGTGTTCAACGTGTCCTACGTCATCGTGCCGGCCCCGTACTTGGAGTGGATCAACCGGCAGCACCGGGCCAGCGGCCAGGTGAGGGCTCCAGTCGCCTTCGCGCCTGCTGTTGTGGCCGGTGATGTGATGCCACCACCACACGCAGCCCATCTCCCCGATAGTGAGAAGTCGTTCCGCTCACGCTGGGCTCTGCGCGAGGGCCATCATCGAAGCTGCGGTGAGGCGCTGGCCAACGTGTTGCGCGACGCAGCGATCCCACAGATGATCCACCTGCTCGACCGGGCCAATCTCCTGCACGAGTGTCGCCATCCGACCATGCCGGTCGTGCGACTGGTGCCGCTGACCAGAGTGGAGATTCTGCTGCGGGTCGATGACGCACCGGCCCGGGAGATAGAAGCGCTGCTGGCTGACGTGCGGCCAGCGGGTCCCGGAGACGATTTCGCCGCATGGGTGCGCCGGAGGCTGGCGACCCGCGTCGGCAGCCAGTAGGGCGTTCAGGGTCGCCGCCCGAGCGGTCAGTCGCATCGGGTGAGATCTTCGATCTAGATCATCGAGGCGCGCACCGCGTAACGCGTTGTGGAGAACGAGCTGTTGACCGCGCCGCCGCTGCCGCCGATTCCGAGCCAGTGCGTGACGTCCGTGCCGACGACGCCGGTTGAACCGGTGTACTCGGTGGTGCCGTCCAGGCTGGGTACGCTGCCCATCACGTGGTTGCCGTTCGACGACGTGCCGGTGCCGATGGCCTGGTCGATCCCGCCTCCGGAGATCAGGCAGCTGCTGCAATCGGCGTGCGGGGAGATCTCGGAGAAGGTGGAAGTGGGGCCGGCCCTGGCTCCCGGGGTCCTGACGGTCACGCCGACGGTGTTGGCGTACGCGACGCCTGGGACCGCAATGGCGAGTACCGCGCCGATGACCCATGGCCTTCCCGCGGCGAGTCGCCGCAGAAGTCTCGCTCTCATCGAGTTCTCCCTGTTCCCTGGCAGATGTGACATCGCCCTCCCGGTGGTCCGCGGTCGAGAGCCTTACCGGGCAGAGGGAATCGAGGGGCTGCATGACGGCACAAGGCGTTCTGCTCGCGGGTGGCTCGACCGGGGGCGGAGCCGGGCCCGGCTCACACCTTCGGGCAGGCCCTGCTCGTTGGGCGGGTCGGGGTCACCACATGTCCGGGGTCGGGATCGCCCGGCTGAAATCGCCGGTCGGCAGTGCATCGGTGGGTATCGACCAGTGCATCCAGCCGCCTTCACCGCCGATGTACCACTCGTCCTGTCCCGACAGCTGGAGCAGGTGGTGGTAGAGGGTCGGGTCTTCGCCCCACGGCACCATGGGCGAACTCCCCGTGGGGAACTTCGGCCATCCAAAGGCCATGTCGTCGGTGACGAGCGCACCCGGCCGGCTCGACCAGTCGGTGAGCTGCTCCTTCACGTACTGACCGGGCATGGCCCTGGCCAGGTCGTCGACCTTGGGGCCCAGGTCGAGGGTGCGCCAGATCGGGTCCCAGGTGTCGGGGAAGTCGAATCCGGGCTTGGCCGCCCAGTCGACCGGGTCGAAGACGCTCGACCGGGCGGGTGGGTCCGTCTCGACGGCGTGTGCGGAACGGGCCGCGATCACCCTTCCCAGCTGCGCGTCGAAGGAGTGGTACTTCATTGCCAGTTCGTAGGAGGCCGGGTCGCACTGCTGGGAGTCGGTGTCGAGGTAGAAGAAGTTGAGCAGGCCCGTCCCGGCTGGGAGGACGTCACCGAGCCAGGGGGCCAGGGCGCCGGTGTCGAGGACGGCTATCAGGCTCAGCGGAAAGCCGTCGCACATCGGCCAGGGCGTGCCCGGTTCGAGCATCGCCCGGCCGCCGAACCGGCTGTGCCCGGCGGCTTCGCCGGGATCGGCTTCGGTGAGCTCGAATCCGGGGCGGGCGAGGCGGACGAAGTCGGCGGCGAGATCCGTGCCGAGACGTTCGGCGCAGAAGTCACGGAGGGCGGATCGAGTGGTCTCTGGCTCCATACGGACAGTCAAACACCCACCTCTGACAGGCGGGACGACGAAGCCGTTGCCTTCGGATCATGACCACTGATCAAGACCGCTGCCGGCACAGGCCACTTCGGACATAGCCACTGAGGGCCAAGACCACTGAGGGCCAAGACCACTGAGGGCCAAGACCACTTCGGGCCAAGACCACTGAGGATCACGAATCCTGCGGACAGTGCGGTTCCCCTCGCACCGACTGCTGTCGGTGTCCTGTCGGCGCCCGTCAGCGGCCTATCGGTGGTTCGTCGGTGTCGTCAGCCAGTCTGGGGTGCATGGAAGATCCACAGACCGTTGAGGAGTTCGCAGTGTCCACACCCATGGAATCGACGTGCCCGGAAGGCAAGAGCGTCCTGATCTCCGGCGCCAGCATCGGCGGCCCCACCCTGGCCTACTGGTTGAACCGGTACGGATTCAACGTCACGGTGGTGGAGCGGGCCGCCGGTCTGCGGCCCGGCGGGCAGGCGATCGACGTGCGGGGTCCGGCGCTTGAGGTGGCCGAGCGCATGGGGGTGCTGGATGCGATACGGCGCCGGAGCACCGACCTGCGAGGGATGTCGGTCGTCGACGGCGACGGCACGGAACTGTCCAGGACCACCGAGCACACTGTCAGCGGAGGCGTGATAGACAGCCCCGACGTCGAAATCCTGCGCGACGACCTGGCCCGGATCCTGTTCACCGCGGGCGGCAGCGAGATCGAGTACCTCTTCGACGACTCCATCGCCACGCTTGAGCAGGATGACGACGAGGTGCGGGTCGGGTTCCGCAGTGGCACGGCACGCGCCTTCGACCTGGTCATCGGCGCGGACGGGGTGCACTCCCACACCCGGCGGCTCGTCTTCGGGGCGGAGGAGGACCACCTTCGCCACCTGGGCAGCTACCTGGGCGTGTGGTCGGCGCCGAACCACCTCGGCCTGGACCGCTGGGAAGTGCTCTACCGCATGCGGAGCAGCGTTCTGTGGGGCGCGATGGTGATGAGCGTCCGGGACAACACGGAGGCACGCGTCTTCGTCGGCATCGAGTCGGACCAGCCGCCCGCGCGGTTCCTGCCCCGCGACATCACGGAGCAGAAGCGCCTGGTGGCCCGCGCGTACGCGGATGCGGGCTGGGAGATGCCGCGGCTGCTGAAGGAGATGTGGGACGCCCCCGACTTCCACCTCGACGCCGTGGCACAGATCCACATGGACTCCTGGTCGCACGGCCGGGTCGCTCTCCTCGGCGACGCCGGCTACTGCGCCTCCCCTGCCTCCGGCCAGGGCACCACCATGGCCATGGCCGCCGCATACGTCCTGGCGGGCGAGCTGCGGGCGGCGGCCGGCGACCACCACACCGCCTTCGCCACGTACGAACGGGAGTTGCGCGGATTCGTGTCCGCGAACCAGGAGATCGCCCTGATCACCCGAGCCCGCATGCGGCAACAGCAGACGGCGGAACTGGACCTGTCCGAGGCGCGCCCCAGGGACGAGGACGAGGACTACGCGCGGGTCCTCGCGAAGGTCAACGCCTTCCGACTCAAGGACTACTGATCCTGCGACACCCCGGTACCCGTCGGCGACACCCCGGTACCTGCCGGCGCCCCCCGGTACCTGACGGCGCCCCCCCCGGTGCCCGTCGGCGGCAGCCACCGGGCCGCCGGCCGGCGTCCCCACGAGCGGTGAGGGGTTTCCACGAGCCGGAGGGCCAGGCCGGGCATGCCGTGGGCGCTCAGTGCTTGGCGGGCTCGCGCGGCGGCATCCAGTGGTGGACGGTGTAGTCGCCCTTCTCCAGGGTCTCGAACGGGGCGGAGCCCTGACACTTGCCGACGCTGTTCTTCGGCAGGCCGTCCAGGGCCCAGCTGTAGCCCAGCCGGTCCTTCTTGCCGTCGTCCAGCACGGTGAAGCCGAACCGCTTGCCCTTGAGGTCGCCGATCGCCGGCATGCCCGGTGCGCCCCGGAAGTGGGACTCGGAGACGACGCCGGTGGCGACGGCGACCGGACCACCGGTCAGCAGGCAGTCGATACGGCCCTTGAAGTAGCCGCCCCACTGCGGTCCCATGTGGTGGCTGACGTAGAAGGTGCCGCGCGCCTTGTCGGCGAACCCATGGGCGTCGAAGGTGAAGTGGACGTCGTCGCCCGGCCGGCGCTTGAGCTTGGCGGATCCCTTGAGCAGCGGTTCGTCGACGGTGTGCCGGGCGGTATGGGCCCCGCTCGCGGCGGGGGCTGCGGCGACGGTTGTGGCAGCGCTGGCGGCGCCGGTGGTGCCCAGGGTCAGTACGGTCGCCGCGCCCATGGTGAGGGCGGTGGCGGCGACGACGAAGGGGTGGCGCACGCGGGTGCGGGACATGGTGTCCTCCAGCGGAAGTGGCGTCGGTCGGGCCCGTCTTCGAGCCCGTCGTGGCCGGCGGTCTCCGGCCGATGACCACGATGCCGCCCCGCCCCGTAGCGCCGCGTCGCACCACAGACCGGTGCGGCTCCCCCGTACGGCGGAGGTGTGGACCGTACGCCCGGTCGATGCGTGGCATCCGGAGTGCGGCCAGTGGGCCCCGGGGGTGAGTTCCTGGAGTGAGGCCCGCGGGTCGACGCCACGCCACGCCACACCACGCGGCCGGTGCCGGGCACCCGTTCCCGACGACGATCCTGCCGCGCGGGGTGCGTGACGAGGCCGGATCGCATCCTCGTCGAACACCCGCTCTCTATGCTGGCGACATGATCGATGTACCTCTCTCAGCGCTGGAAGTCGCGATGGTCCAGGCGGGTGCCCGAGCCGTGGAGACCCTGCGCGACACCACCGCCTTCGCGCAGGCGATGGAACGGCTGGGCTACCACCGGATCTGGTACGCCGAGCACCACCACTCGCCCGCCATCGGCGCTTTTCCGCCAGTCGTGTTGGCCGCGCACGCCGCCGCCACGACCTCGACCATCCGTCTCGGTTCCGGCGGAGTGCTGGCGCCCAACCACGCACCCCTCACACTGGCGGAGCAGTTCGGGACGCTGGCCGCCCTGCACCCGGACCGCATCGACCTGGGCATCGGCCGCGGCCCGGGCACCTTCGACGAGACCATCGCACGGGCACTGCGCCGCGGGGCCGGACCGACGACGGACGGGGAGTACCGCGACGACGTGGCCGCGATCCTCTCCTTCCTGGTCGACGAGGTCGCGCTCGGCCCGCTGCCGGAGCCGTGGCTGCTCGCCTCCAGCACCGCAGGTGCCGCCCTCGCCGCGGGTCTCGGCCTGCCGATCGCCGTCGCACACCACATCCGGCCGGAGAACACCCGAGCAGTGCTGGAGCGTTACCGGGCCGAGTTCACCCCGTCCCGTTGGTGCGAGCAGCCCCGGGTGCTGGTGTGTGTGGAGACGGTGTGCGCCGAGACGGAAGAGGAAGCCGCGTGGCGCATCGGACCGATGAACGTCGTCAAGGCCGGGCTGCTCAAGGGCCGCAGTGACATGCCCTTCCCCACGCCCGAGGACGCGGCCGTCCACCCCTTCACGGAAGAGGAGCGACGGGCGCTGGCCGGCTTCCGTGCACAGCAGGCCGTCGGAACACCCGAGACCGTCGTTCACCGGCTCGCGCAACTGGCCGAGGAGACCGGAGCGGACGAACTGATGCTGACCACACCCGTCTACGACCTCCGCGACCGCATCGGCTCCTACGAACTCCTCACGAAGTACTCCGAGGCCATGACGGCACCGTAGGAGCCCCGTCACCGCCGCGGATCGTCGCGGATCCGGCACCCGCCCGGGGAGATCGGATGGACGCGAACGGGGGCTCCTACCCGAGATCGGGCGCTGCTACCCGAGATCGGGGGCAGACCGTATGTCAATCCGGTCCCCCGTCCGCTCCATCTCCAGCACGATGAGCTCGTTGCGCCCCTTCCGCCACAGATGGCTCGGCGCGTACAGGGTGACCTGCGGCCCGAGGGACCAGTACCGGCCGAGTGCGAACCCGTTGAGCCAGACCATGCCCTTGTCCCAACCGGGAAAGGCGAGGAAGGCGTCCGCGGGGGTGTCGACATGGACCCGGGCCCGGTGGAACGCGGGGCCGGTGGGGGTGTTCGTGCTGCCGAACCGCAGCGCAGAGAGGTCGTCCAGGGGCAGTCGGCGGATCTCCCAGTCGCGCAGTTCCTCGTCGTCGAGGAGGACCTGGCCACTGATTCCCTTGGGGTCGTTGAGGCCCTGGCCGAAGTTGACCCGCCCGGTGGGGTCCACCAGGAGGTCGAGGGTGCTGGACGCGCCGGCCACGGTGACGTCGACCAAGTGGTTCGGCTGGTTGCGGTCGAAGGTGCCGATCCGCTTGCCGTCGCCGAACACCAGCGCACGGTCGCCCAGTCCGGTGATCCGCAGGGCCTTGGTCCCCTGCGGCCCGCGTACGCGGGTGCGGTAGTGGATCAGTCCGTGCGGTTGCCCGAGGGCCTCCATGTGGACGGGGGTGGGACGCCGCACCGGAGTGCTGCTCAGCGCGTCGAGGGCGTCCATCAGCGGTACCGACCCGCGGACGGTGACGCTCTGCGGTGGCATGCGGCGGGGCGTGGCCGGCAGGGGAGTGTTCGGCAGCGTGGTGTACCTGGCGAGCACCTCGCGCACTGCGTGGAACTTCTCGGTGAGTTCGCCGGATTCGCTGATCGGGGCGTCGTAGTCGTAGCTGGTGACGGTGGGCTGGTAGGCGCTGCCGCTCAGATTGGCGCCCGCGGACCAGCCGAAGTTCGTTCCGCCCACCGCCATGTAGAAGTTGATCGACGCCCCTGCTTCGAGGATCTTCGTCACGTCGGCGGCGGTCCGCGCCGGGTCGCTGGTGTGGTGCCGCTCTCCCCAGTGGTCGAACCAGCCATCCCAGAACTCGGTGCAGAACAGGGGCTTGTCCGGCTGGAAGTCACGGAGCTCGGCGAAGGGTCCGGTGGGGTCCCCGGCGAAGTTGACGGTGGACAGGAGATCGGGAAGGCTGCCGGCCTCCAGCGCTTCCCGGGTCGCTCCGTTGGAGCAGAACAGCAGGCTGTCCACGCCCTGCGCCCGCATGGTGTCCCGCAGATGCTCCAGGTGCGCGTGGTCGTTGCCGTAGCTGCCGTACTCGTTCTCGACCTGCATGGCGATGATGGGCCCGCCGCGCGTGGCCTGTAGGTCGACGAAGCGGGGCAGCAGTTCGGCGAACCAGGCGTCGACCGCGCGCTGGTACCCGGGGTCGGAACGGCGCAGTGGCGCGTCCTTGTCCTTCAGGAGCCGGGCGGGCAGCCCGCCGAAGTCCCACTCCGCGCAGATGTACGGGCCGGGTCGCACGATCACCTTCAACCCCACCTGGTCCGCGGTCCGTATGAAGGTGGCGACATCGCGCCATCCGGTGAAGTCGGCTCTGCCCTCGTGCGGTTGGTGGAAGTTCCAGGCGACGTAGGTCTCCACCGTGTTCAGACCCATGGCCCGCATCCGCAGCAGCCGGTCGCGCCAGTCCTTGGGGTGCGTTCTGAAGTAGTGGAAGGCTCCCGAGAGGATCCGGAACGGCTCGCCGTCCAGCAGGAATTCGTGCCCGCGGATGGTCAGTCCCCGCGGGCTCTCGGCCTGGGCGAGGGTGGTACGGCCGCTGCCCAGGGCGACACCCAGGGACGCGGCCCCCACCGTGGCCGCGCCCAGGAACCCACGTCGGCTGAACTGCGTCATGTCTGCTCTCCTCGACTCGACCGGTCGTCGCCCAAGACTCGAACATGTTCAGCAGTGCGCGTTTCTGTGCATTGGGAGTGTTGTATAGAACAGAAACGAGCACAAGGGTTCGTGGCGGTGTGCGGAGCACCAGACGAGGGCGCATCGCCCGCGAACTATCGCCCGCGAACTACCGGGCGGGACTTCGGCGTTCAGGTCGCCGGGGCGCTCCGGCTCCCTGTCCGTCCCGGCGGCGGTGGCCCCGGTCGCCACCGTCGGCCAGGCCGCCGCACGGCTCACACGTCCGGATGGTCGGGCACCGGCGAGGCCGCGACGGCGTCGTCGAGGATCTGCTCCCGTGCCGCGACGACCAGCCGGTTGAGTGCGGTGGCCAGGGCGAGGACCTCACCGGGGCTGCCCGGGGCGGCGATCCGGCCGGCCGACTCGTCGAGGAAGGCCATCGACTTCCGCAGCAGACTGTGCGCTTCGGGGGTGGTGGGAAGCGCGTCGGCCCGGATCAGGTTGAGCATCGTCGCCAATGCCTCGGCGAGTTCGCGGACCGCTTCGCGCATCTCGGTTTCGTCGGAGTTCATGGAGCATACGGTCGCCGATCTGAGGTGAATGCGCCACGCCGCACCTTGAGTTGGCGGCTTCGGGCAGTCCGGCAGCGCCCGGACGGTGCGGTCATGGCAGAGTGAGCCGCATGCCCATCCCCACACCGCGCCGGCGAAGACACCTCGCCGCCGCCGCGCTCCTCCTGAGCGCTGCGACGTCCCTGACCGCCTGTGGCCAGCAGCGCGTTGCGGCAGGCGCCCCGAGCGCATCGCCCAGCGCCGGCCCCGCCACCCCCGGTGCCGGCCCCGCCACCCCCGGTGCCGGCCCCGCCACCCCCGGTGCCGGCCCCGCTATGCCCGGGGCCGGCGCCTCGCCCTACGTGGAACCCGGGTCCCACGACGGAGCCCCGCACTACAACGACAACAACGCCCACCGTCGGCCCCGCGAGATGTCCCGCGCCGGCGCCAAGGACGCCCAAAGGGAAGCCGACCGCATCGAACCGGTGCTCAAACGACTCTGGAGGCAGGGGAAGTGGGACCCCAAGAGCGTCCGGGCGGCGCTGCTGGCGCTGGGGTACGAGGAACAGCGGACCGGCGCCCGGGGCGAGCGGCGCGGCGGGAAACTCGACGTGCGGAGCATGGAACCGCGCTTCGAAGACGACCACTACGTCACTGCCGAAGGCGCCCGGATCGGCCTCCTCGTCCACGGGGACGCGTGCGTCACCGCGTTCGTCCAGAAGAGCAACTACCAGGTACAGGTCAACGGACCGTATCTGGAGTCCGGTTGCTTCGAACCGCCCTTCGGCCACTGACGCAGGCTGCACGGCCTGTACGTCGACGGAGGTGCCGTCCTGCGCGGTTGAACTCACCGTGGAGTCCGCCGAGTTGCGAGGATATCGGCCGGCCTCCCCCACGGCCCCGCTCGCTCAGGGGCTGTCGGCCCTGCCGGCTCCGGTGGCGGTCCAGCAACGCCCGCAGCCGTACGAGCTCCGTGACGTCATCCTCCACCGCCTGCCGTATGCATGACATGTAATGTCCATGCCCGCTTTGCCACTTACGGCACCCATCCGGGTCTACGCAGACCCCTGTGTACCGGGCCGGGTGCCGTCACGGAGAGTGGAGAGCTGCCGCAGTGTCGCTTGAGCGCCGCCGAGCGTGCTGCGCAATTCGCCGGACATAAAGGTGGCCGGGGCGAGAATGTCGACGATCCGCGAACAGACCCCCTCCCGGAATTCGAGGGAGCGCCGTGTCCCGGAAGAGCGTGGAACGGCGGGCGGATGCGGAAAGGCGACGGCGATCGAACCGGCGGAGACACGCCGATCGTCGCCGTTGTAGACGAGGTCGAGATGGAGTCGGTAGAGGTATCGGAGGTCGTCCGGTGCGTGCACGTGTAAGCGCACCTCGAACCGGTCGGCCTCGCCGGCGGGAATCACCTGGGAAAGGTCTTTCGCCGCCGGGGTGTGGTGCGGCCAACGAGGCGGGGACAAGGTGATGTCGTACGTCGCCGAGGACGGAAGTGCCGCCAGAAGTTCGGGCCGGGAGAAACCGAACTGTCCGGCCCCTTCCACCGTTAATTCGAGCCGTTTGAGAACCGCGGTCCGATCACCCCGGTTGCGCAGTTTCACGTCCAACACCGCAACGTGGGACCACGTTTCTGCGGCATTGCGCTCCGGTTCCCACCGGCGGACGAGGCGGGACTCCCCCTGACTGGCGGAAACGTCGACCAGTTCCAACTCGGCCTCCCGCGGGTGGCGCGCCCGCAGCGCGGCCCATGCCCCGATGACCGCCGCAATGATCCCGCCCGCCGCCCCCAGGAACGCCTCAAGCATGCGATGACAGTAAAGGGAGGTGGAGTGGACCGCAGGGAGTTTCGATAAGTACTACTGATTGCCCGAAAGGGGCGGTGGAGATGTCGTCAGGACGGAAGTGGCCGGTGGGCCGGCGGTGGGGCCGGGGGACGTGGGTGACGTCGGTGGTGGCGGCGTCACCGAAGGTCCCGGGGCCGCCCGCCACGCCTCCTCGCTGCTCCCTCGCGCCGGTCGTCGCAGGTGGCGGTAGCGGCCTTGGTGCCGCGCTCCGCGCTATTTCTTCACGGCCAGGGCGACACCCAGCATCCGGGCGAAGACGCCGACCATGGTCACGTCGTCCTTGTGGAGGTCTCCCGGCCTGAGGCAGTCGACGGCCAGGATGCCGAACGCCTCGTTGCCGGCGGTGACCGCACAGGCGATGTACGTCTTGTAGCTGTCACTGTCGGGCTTCAGGGCATCCGGCAGTTCGTCCACGTCCTCGACGAACGTGCTGGTGCCGTCGTCCAGAAGTTTCAATAACTCCTTTCCGCGCAGTTCCGTCTCCCGGAACGTCGTCACGGGGGCCACATTCCGGCCCGACCAGAGGCTGTTGCGGCACTTGACCTCGCGCTGTCCCGGCGGTGTGCCGGGAACCAGCTCCAGGAAACAGGCCCGCGCGTCCTGAGGGCCGATCAGCGAGGCGGTGAGGGAGACGATCGCCTGTTTCGTCTGCTGTTGCAGCGCCACCCGCTCGGCTTTGGTGGAGCTCGAAACGATCTCCCCGAGGTTCGACGCCAAAGGCACCAGGACGTCCTCGAACGCCCGGCGTTGGTTTTTCGTCGCCGCTTTCGCGGCCTCGTTCGCCGTGGTCACTCGCCGATTCGCCAGCCACACCGTCGCGATCGTGGCCACGCTTCCGATTCCGATGATCAACCAGAACAACCAGCTCGGCATGCCCAGCCCGATGACCATTTGTGCCACATAAGCCAGCACCGCCAAAGTGGCAGCAGAAAACGCACCCCACCCCATGTGCAACCCCTCCCCTGTCCCCAACCTCAGGCTGCCGGCGCTGTCACGCACGATACACGCAGAGTAGTCCCATTGGGCGAAAACTGTTTAGTTCCAGGGTTGTTCGGGCATTCCTGAGCTAGTGTGTGAAGCCGGTAAGGGCGTTGTGCCCGGCTCGCCGAGGGTGCACGTCATGATCGTGAGCCACTCATGATCGCGGTGTGAGTGGCCGCAAAGAGATCTCGTCGGGGTGCAAGCCCAGGCCGCGACGGGTGTACGCCTCGGGGGGTAGGGACGGAATGGTCAATGCCCGACCGCTGCGAAAAGCGCTCACGCGATGCAGAATCCTGGGGGGATTCAGTCATGAGTACGACTGCAGGTGTCTGGAATGGCGTGGCATTAGAAACGGACCCCCGCATCGGGGAGTTTCAGGCCAACCCCGCCGCGTACATGGAACAGCGCGCTGGTGCCCTGCGCTCAGGTGACCTGGCGAAGGAGCAAGCCCGCATCCTCAAGGACCAGTCCCTTCTGCTCACCCTGAAGGGGCTCTGGGGGACGTTGGCACAGCATGTGATGCGACCACGAACATAGCCCGGCCCGGCGCAGGTTCGGGCGGATCATGCGGGGGCGCGGCCACCTCACCGGGGTCGCGCCCCCGCCTGGTGCCGGGGCATGACCAGCACCGCGCCTCGGGGTTCATCGATGGGCGTGGGGTCCTGCCCTGAAGTCGGACGGTGATCTCCGTATGCGTCGCGGGCTCGTCGACTTCGCACAAGTGCTTTCGTTCTCCATGCCGTTGGGCCGGCGCGACCCCTCGTCGCGGCCGATGCGGTGCGGTGGAGCGGTTCCGGTGGCCGTGCCCGTGCGGTGCGCCGTCCGGGTATCAGGGCGGTGGAGCTTGCCCGTTGAGTGGCTCTCGCGTTCAATCGCTCATGATCACGGCGGTCCGGCTCCCGGGCCGCCGTCCACCACTGAACGCGCATGACAGAACGAGGAGCGATTGCGTGACATCCGGTAGCCCGCACATAAGCGGACAGGGCGACTCCTACACCTCGTCCCCCCCTTCGACGGAGGGTCCGGCCAGTCCCGTGAGCTCCTACACGGAGTGGGACCCGCTGGAGGAAGTGATCGTCGGCATCGTCGACGGAGCGAGCTTCCCCACCTGGCACACGGCTCTGCCGCCGGTCCTCCCGGCGGACCAGCACGAGACCTTCCGGCGGAACGCCGGCCGGCCCTTCCCGCCCGAGCAGGTCGCCGCGGCCCGTGCGGAGCTGGAGGAGTTAGTGACCATCCTTGAGGGCGAGGGCGTCACGGTGCGCCGCCCGGAGGCGATCCCGCAGCGCACCCCGTACACGACGCTGGACTGGACGAGCACCGGCATGTACGCGGCAATGCCCCGGGACGCGATTCTGGTGGTCGGCGACGACATCATCGAGTGCCCGATGGCCTGGCGGTCCCGTTACTACGAGAACCTCGCCTACCGCCCGCTGCTGAAGGAGTACTTCCGTGGCGGTGCGAAGTGGACCGCGGCGCCCAAGCCGGAGCTGACGGACGCCCAGTTCGACCAGGACTGGACCGACCCCGGTGAGGACGGTCCCCAGCGGCTGGTGGTGACCGAATTCGAGCCGACCTTCGACGCGGCGGACTTCACGCGCTGTGGGCGGGACATCATCGCCCAGAAGAGCAACGTCACCAACGACTTCGGCATCGCATGGCTGCGGCGCCACCTGGGCGACGAATACCGCATCCATGTGTTCGAGTTCAACGACGCGCACCCGATGCACATCGATGCGACGCTGGTCCCGATGGCTCCGGGCAAGTTGCTCATCCACCCCGAGCGGGTCCCCGAGGTGCCGCCGCTCTTCAAGGGGTGGGACGTGATGGCCGCACCCACTCCGGTCATCCCCGACGGGCATCCGCTCTATATGACCAGCAAGTGGATCAACATGAACATCCTGATGCTGGACGAGGAGCGGGTCATCGTCGAGGCCCAGGACGAGCCGATGATCGCGACCATGAAGAACTTCGGGTTCCGGCCGATCCCCTGCAACTTCCGCAATTTCAACAGCTTCGGCGGGTCGTTCCACTGCGCCACGGTGGACGTCCGCCGGCGGGGGACGTTGCAGTCCTACTTCTAGGACGCCCCGGGGACGGCGCGGCAGGGCGCGGTGCGGATGCTCGTCCGCACCGCGATCCCGCCGCGCCGCACCACGGCCGGCCGGCCCGCCCTCACATCACCGAGAACCCGCCGTCCACGAACACCGTCTGGCCGGTGAGGTACGCCGCCCCCGGGCCCGCCAGGAACACCGCCGCGCCTGCGAAGTCGGCCAGTTCGCCGTTGCGCCCGACCATCGTCCGGCGCGCCATCGCCGCGGTGCGCTCGGGGTCGGCGAACACCGCCTCGTTCAGCGGGGTGCGGACGAAACCGGGTGCGAGGGCGTTGACACTGACGCCGTGCCGGGACCAGGCCTCGGCCTGCGAGCGGGTGAGCGCCGCCAGCCCCGCCTTCGACACCCCGTACGCCCCGCTGTTGCCGAACGCGCGGACCGACTGCTGCGAGGCGATGTGCAGGATCCGCCCCCAGCCGCGGTCGGCCATGCCGGGGCCGAAGCGCTGCCCGAGCAGGAACGGCGCATCGAGGTTGACGGCCATTGTGCGGTCCCAGTCGGAGGCGGTCAGATCGCCCATCGGCGGACGGGGGTTGACCCCGGCGGCATTGACCAGGATGTCGGGCTCGCCGTGCCGTCGCACCACCTCCTCGGTACCCCGGTGCAGCGCCTCGCGGTCGCCGAGGTCGGCGGCCACCCAGTCCGCCGTGCAGCCCGCCGCGCACAGCTCCGCGGCGGCGGCCCGCAGCGGCTCCGGGCGGCGGGCCAGCAGCACCACCTCGGCGCCGGCCCGGCCCAGCGCCTCGGCGACGGCCCGGCCGATGCCGGAACTGCCGCCGGTGACCAGCGCGGTGCGGCCGGCCAGGGAGAAGAGTCCGTCGAGGTAGGCGGTGGTGGTCATGGTCGGTGAAGCCTCCTGGTGTGCGGCGCGTACGGGGCGCCCGGCCCGGCCGCCCCGGTGCGACGATCATGCCCCTCCGTGAGGTGGCCGCTTCCCGGCGATCTGGGGCAGGACGCGTCGCTCGGGGGGATGCCGGGAGCGGGGCGCCATGGCCCGTGCGGCGAGAAACCGATTTCTGCCATTCGGGGGGAATGAGGGAGGTTTTGTTCGGTTTTTCCCGGTGTGCTCCTGAAGAGTGCGGGCGGGGTCCTGTCGAGAGGGCGGCGATCACGAGATATCTTGATGTCGAGCAATGTTGCAGACGTGGAGCGGAGCACCCGGTGACTGACTCGACCATCATCTACACGCACACTGACGAGGCCCCCGCCCTCGCGACGTATTCCTTCCTGCCTGTGATCCAGGCGTACGCGTCGCAGGCCGGCGTCAGCGTCGAGACCCGTGACATCTCGCTGGCCGGGCGCATCATCGCGAGCTTCCCCGAGCGCCTCACGGCGGAGCAGCGGATCGACGACGCGCTCGCGGAGCTCGGCGAGCTGGCCAAGACCGCCGAGGCCAACATCATCAAGCTGCCCAACATCTCGGCCTCGATCCCGCAGCTGAAGGCCGCGATCGCCGAGCTCCAGGAGCAGGGCTACGCGCTGCCCGACTACCCGGACGACCCGAAGACCGACGAGGAGCGCGACACCCGCGCCCGTTACGACAAGGTCAAGGGCAGCGCCGTCAACCCGGTCCTGCGCGAGGGCAACTCCGACCGCCGCGCCCCCGCGTCGGTCAAGAACTACGCCAAGGCCCACCCGCACCGTATGGGCGAGTGGACGGCCGGGTCGAAGACCAACGTCGCCCACATGACCAACGACGACTTCCGCTCCACCGAGAAGTCCGCGGTCGTCCCCGGTGCCGGCGCGCTGCGCATCGAGCTCTCCGGCGACGACGGCTCCACCACCGTTCTGCGCGAGTCGGTCCCGGTCCTCGATGGCGAGGTCGTCGACGCCTCCGTGATGCGGGTCGCCGCGCTGCGCGAGTTCCTCACCGTGCAGGTCGCCCGCGCCAAGGCCGAGGGCGTGCTGTTCTCCGTGCACCTCAAGGCCACGATGATGAAGGTCTCCGACCCGATCGTCTTCGGCCACGTGGTCCGGGCGTTCTTCCCGAAGACCTTCGCCAAGTACGGCGAGGTGCTCGCCGCCGCCGGCCTGACCCCGAACGACGGCCTCGGTGGCATCTACAAGGGCCTGGAGTCGCTGCCCGAGGGCCCCGAGATCAAGGCCTCCTTCGACGCCGAGCTGGCCGAGGGCCCCGATCTCGCCATGGTCGACTCCGACCGCGGCATCACCAACCTGCACGTCCCGAGCGACGTGATCGTCGACGCCTCCATGCCGGCCATGATCCGCACCTCCGGCCACATGTGGGGCCCGGACGGCGAGGAGCACGACACCCTCGCGGTCCTGCCGGACAGCAGCTACGCCGGCATCTACCAGGTCGTCATCGACGACTGCCGCGCGCACGGCGCCTTCGACCCGTCGACCATGGGCACGGTGCCCAACGTGGGTCTGATGGCGCAGAAGGCCGAGGAGTACGGCAGCCACGACAAGACCTTCGAGATCCCCACCACGGGCACCGTGCGGGTCCTCGACGAGTCCGGCAACGCCGTCCTGGAGCAGGTCGTCAGCGCCGGCGACATCTTCCGGATGTGCCAGACCAAGGACCTGCCGATCCGCGACTGGGTCAAGCTCGCCGTCACCCGCGCCCGCGCGACCGGCGACCCGGCGGTGTTCTGGCTCGACGAGGAGCGCGCGCACGACGCCCAGCTGATCCAGAAGGTCAAGGCCTACCTCGCCGAGCACGACACCGAGGGCCTTCAGATCGAGATCATGGCCCCGGTCCACGCGATCAAGTTCTCCCTCGACCGCATCCGCCGCGGCGAGAACGCGATCTCGGTCACCGGCAACGTCCTGCGTGACTACCTGACCGACCTGTTCCCGATCCTGGAGCTCGGCACCAGCGCCAAGATGCTCTCGGTGGTGCCGCTGATGAACGGCGGCGGCCTGTTCGAGACCGGCGCCGGCGGCTCCGCGCCCAAGCACGTCCAGCAGCTGGTCAAGGAGAACTACCTGCGCTGGGACAGCCTCGGTGAGTTCCTCGCGCTGGCGGTCAGCTTCGAGCACCTCGCCCAGAAGACCGGCAACGCCCGGGCCCAGGTGCTCGCGGACACCCTCGACCGGGCGACCGGCAGCTTCCTCAACGAGAACAAGTCGCCCAGCCGCCGGCTCGGCGGCATCGACAACCGCGGCAGCCACTTCTACCTGGCCCTGTACTGGGCCCAGGAGCTGGCCAAGCAGACCGACGACACCAAGCTCGCCGAGGCGTTCTCCGGCCTGGCCACGACGCTCGCCGAGCAGGAGAAGACCATCGTCGACGAGCTGATCGCGGTGCAGGGCTCGCCGGCCGACATCGGCGGCTACTACCAGCCCGACCCGGTCAAGGCCGCGGCGGTCATGCGCCCGTCGGCGACCTTCAACCAGGCCGTCGACGGCCTCGCCTGACGCTCCCGCGCGTCGAGCGGCCTGACGTAAGGCCCCCACCGCCCCGGCCGGCACTCGCCCGGCCGGGGCGGTTCCCTGCGCACCGCCGGTCGGAAGCGGTTCCTCCGTCGCCGGCCGCGGCATCATCACGCCGTGGACTCCACCCGGCCCCTGCTCTTCCTCGACGTCGACGGCCCCCTCAACCCCTGGCTCGCCACGCCGCGGCGGCGCCCCCAGGGCTACACCACCCTGCGGATGCGCCCCACCGGCTGGGAGCCGCCCCGCCGCGCCCTGCGGGTCCGGCTCAACCCCGACCACGGCCCGCTCCTGCTGGGCCTGGGCTACCGGCTGATCTGGGCGACGACCTGGAAGGCCGAGGCCAACACCTGGATCGCCCCGGTGCTCGGGCTGCCCGAACTCCCGGCGCTGGACTGGCCGCGGATGCACCACCACGACCCGGACGGGGTGCACTGGAAGACCCGCCACCTCGTGGCGGCCGCCGCCGGCCGCCCCTTCGCCTGGGTGGACGACGAGATCGGCCCCCGCGACCACGCCTGGATCGCCCGCCACCACCAGGGCCCGGCCCTCCCGCTCCGCGTCGACCCCAGCAAGGGGCTCCGCCCCGACGACTTCGCCACGCTCCGGGCCTGGGCGGCGGGACGGGCCGGCGCCGGGGACGAGCCGGCCGGGCGGTAGCGTCGGTGGCCGTCCCGCTCACCACTCCACACGGGGGAACCGATGGAACTCGCCCAGATCCGGCTGCTCGTCACCGACTTCCGCGGCTGTTACCGCTTCTACCGGGACGTGCTGGGCCTCACCCCGCAGTTCGAGGCCGAGGAGGGCCCGTACGCCAAGTTCACCTGCGACGAGGGCTCGGCGGGCCTCGCGCTCCAGGACCGGGCACAGCTGGCCGGCCTGCTCGGCGAGCTGACCACACCGCCGGCCGGACACCGCTCGCTGGTCGCGCTGCGGGTCGACGACCTCGATGCCTACTGCGAGCGGATCACCGGCCGCGGCGCGGTACTCGCCCACGGTCCGGCCCCGCTGACGGACCGGATGCGTGCCGCGCACCTGACCGACCCCGAGGGCAACCTCGTCGAACTCCAGCAGTGGCTGACGCTGCGGACCGCGTCCTAGGGGGCTGTCCCGCCAGGGATTACGGGACAACCCCCCTGCGCACGACACCATCGGACCCGGTGCGCGCTCCGTCCCCGTCAGCCCACGAGGTCCAGTACGGGGCGCAGCCCCGCCGGGCGGCGGTCCACCGGGAGGTGCTCCACCGGCAGGAAGGCGCACCCCAGCGCGGTGGCGCCGCCGTCCGCCGTACGGTCGTCGCCGACCATCAGGACGGCGGACGGGGCGAGCCCCAACTCCCGGCAGGCGACGGCGAACAGCCGCGGGTCCGGCTTCTGCATCCCATGCTCGTAGGAGAGCACACAGGCGTCCACGTACCGCTCCAGGCCGTGGGCGCGGAGCACCGGCCGGAGGTCCCAGCCGATGTTGCTCAGGACGCCGATCCGGACGCCGCGGCGGTGCAGCTCCGCCAGCACCTCGACCGCGTCCGGGTAGGGGTGCCAGGCGTCCGGGGTCATATGGCGGTCGTAGAGCGCGTCGTACAACTCCGGTCGGGGCAGCGGGACGTGCCGGGCGAGGGCGGTGTACACGGCGCGGTGGTGGCGCGCGTCACGGTCGCGGACCTCCCACTGCGCGGCCAGTGCGGCGGGGATCTCGACGGGGCCGGGGTCGCCCGGCAGCGCGCCGGCCCGCTCCAGTTCGGCGGCCCGGCGGGTGATCTCGGCGTCGGCCATCGCCGTGCCGGACGCGGTCAGCGCCGCGCGCAGCCAGGACTCGGCGGACTCGATGCGCAGCAGGGTCCCGGAGAAGTCGAAGAGCACACCCTTGATCGTCGTCATGAGGGGCATCCTCGCGGGTTCCCGGGGGTTGGGGAACCCGTCGGGTCCGACGCCGGGCCGCGAGCCCGGTCGGGCGCCGGGGGAGACCCGCTACGTCAGCGCGCTCAGCCCGGGCATGAACGTCACCAGCAGCGGCACCGCCGGTACCAGTGCCGCGACCGCCGTCATCCGCAGGCGGCGGCCGGGCGTGAAGCGGGGCGCGGGGGAGAGCAGTCGGTCCACCCGTTCGGGGACCAGGGAGAGCTGCGGCGGGCAGGGGCCGAACACCCCGCGGTCCTCATTGAGTTCGACCAGGGCCAGGGCGAAGGTCAGGCGGCCGAAGCGGCGCGAGGCGACGTCGTCGGCGGCCAGTTCGACCAGCCGGTGGACCTGGTCGCGGAACGCCGCGAAGACCGGGATCTGCGGATAGCCGGCCGCCAACGCCGAGGCGCAGTACAGCAGGACGTCGTGCCGGGCCCGCACATGGCCCTGCTCATGGGCGATCAGCGCATCGAGCTGATGCCCCTTCAGGCGGCGCAACGCCGAGGTGGTGATGACCAGTTGGGGCGAGGCGTGCTGGAGCCACCAGGCCTCCGGGCGGTCGCCCTCCAGGACCACCAGCCGCTCGCCGAGCGAGTCCTCGCCCGGCAACAGGGGGGCGCGCCGCAGGAGATCGGCCCGGCGCCGCCGCCGGCGGGCCCGCGCCGCCCGCACCTCACGGGTCAGGGCGACGGCCGTCCACGCCCCGCCGCCCGCCAGGACGAGGGCCAGCACACCGGCCCACGGCCCGTACCCCTGGAGCGCGTACGCCTCGACGACGACCCGGGGCGCGAACCCGAACACCGGGCTGCGGACGGACTCCCAGGCGGCGGCGGCGCTCAGCGACATCGCGAGCACACAGCACAGCAGGACACCGGCGACCACGCACTGCCACACCCACAGGGCGAGCACCGGTTCACGGCCGGGCCAGTCGGAACGGGCCATCAGCCGTGGCGCCATCGCCGCGGCCAGCACGCCGAGAATCATCAGCGCGATCGGGACCATCATGCCGTCACCCTATGAGCGCACGACTACTCAGTGGTACGGCCATGCATCGGAAGTGACGCACGCCACCCCCGCAACAGGTGTGAACGGCGGATCGCACGGCGCTCACATCACTGATCGCGCCGAGCTCACATGGCTGTCTGCGCCGCGCTCACATCGCCAGCAGCATCGCCAGCATGCCGATACCCATCGCCACCCGGCAGGCCCGCAGCAGCCCCACCGGCTCCGCCCCCGCCCCCGCGCCCAGCCCGTTCGACCCCGCCCCCGAAGGCCCGACCCCGTCGGCCACCGCCCCCGTGGCCGGCGCCAGCCGGACCCCCGTGACGATCACATACACCGTGAAGTAGGCCAACAGCAGACCGGTCAGCAACGGCACCCCGACCGGCGACGCCGCGTGCGCCATGGCGCCCATCGGGCCGGAGTGGTCCATGCCGCCCGCCGGCAACGCCATCACCAGCGCCATGTACACCATCGCCCATGCCCCGACCGCGTGGTGCAGATGCCGCCGCGCCAGCGCCCACAGGCCGGCCGCCCCGAACACCGCGGTGAACAGCCAGGGCGACCACGCCGGTGGCGCCACGACGGAGGCCGGCAGCGCCATCGCCGCCATCCCCAGTGCCATCAGCCCCTCGCCGCGCAGCTCCGCCCGGTGCGCGGCGGGACCGGTACGCGCCCGTGCCAGGCAGTACGCGCCGGCGCCGGCGCACAACAGGACCAGCAGCCAGCCGGCCAACAGTGGTTGGTGCACGCAGCGCCTCCCCGGGGCCCCGGTACCCGTACGCGTCGGCTGCTGGATGCCCGCCCGGCGCCCGGCACACGGGAGCGCACGGACGCACGGGGGGAGCGCGGTCCGCCCGGCGGCAGGTCAGGGCCGGCAGCGCAACGGATGGTCCGCCGGGCTTGAACAAGGAAGCCCCGCCAACTCCCGTGAATTCCTGGGAACTTGACCCACCCGCCAGTAGCATCCGGCCGGCCAGTAGCACGCCGCCCAAGCAGCCATCCGCGAAAGGGTCTCCTGCATGCGCTTGACCTCCCGCGTCGCCCCCGCCGCCCTCGCCGTGGCCGCCCTCCTGCTCGGCGTCCTCCCCGGGCAGGCCCAGGCCCACCCCGATCGCGCCCCCGACCGGGTCACGGTCGGTGACCGCACCTTCATCGCCGACGGCCAAGGCCGCGCGCTCCAGTGGCGCGGCTTCAACCTCGCCGACAAGAGCAGCCGAGGCACCAACGCGTTCGCCGACATCCACGAGAGCGACCTCAAAGCCATGGCCGCCCGGGGCTTCAACCTCGCGCGCCTCGCGTTCTTCTGGGACGACCTCGAACCCACCCCCGGGCACTACGACCGCGGCTACCTCGCCAAGATGCGCCGCATCCTCGACTGGGCCGACCATTACCGCATCAAGGTCATCCTCGACGCCCACCAGGACGTATACGGCCCCCACTTCGGCTCCCGCGGCGTCCCCGACTGGGCCACCCGCGACGAGGGGTTGCCGTTCTCGCCGATACCCGACGACTGGTTCTCCGAGTACTTCGAGCCATCCGTACAGACCGCCTTTGACCACCTGTACAAGGACGCCGACCTCCGCGCCGCGCACGCTCGCATGTGGATGACGGTCGCCTCCGCCCTGGGCAGGCACCCGGCGCTGCTCGGCTACGACCTGATGAACGAGCCGTTCGCGAAGTTCCTCGAAGGCGAAGACCTCCCCGCCGCCGCGGCCCGCTTCGAAGCCACCGAGCTCACCGAGCTGTGGAACCGCCTTGCCCAGGCGATCCGCCTGGTCGACCACCGGTCGTGGGTATTCGTCGAACCAACCGTCATCGTCGGTGTCGGCGTCCCGACCCAGATGGGCCACATCGACGACCCGCACGCCGGCTACGCGCCGCACTTCTACGAGACCGCGATGGAAACCGGCGCCGACTACGACCCCAACGGCACCTTCATCCCCGCCTACGAGGCCGCGATCAGCGACTACCCGACCCGTAACCGCATGCCGGTGATCGTGGGGGAGTGGGGCGGCAACCCCTACGTTCCGCACGCAAGCCAGTTCGTCACCGACATGACGGCCTCCCTGGACCGCTTCTCCAGTGGCTGGACCTGGTGGCAGTGGTGCCGGGGCGGCGGCTACTGCTTCCTCGACCAGACGGGCGCCGCCAAGCCCAACGCCCAGCTGCTCGTCCAGCCGTACGCGCGGGCCGTCGCGGGCGACCCGCTCACGTTCGCGTACGACCCGGCCACCCGCACCTACACGCTCACCTTCCGCACCCGCGACAACGCAGAGGGGCCCACCCAGATCACCGTGCCCAGGGACACGTACCCAGGTGGCTACCGCGTCGATGTCCATGGCAGCAGGGCCAGTTGGGACGACCACGGCCAGACCGTCACCGTGAGCACCCATGGCAGGACCGGAGCCACCTACCGGATCACGATCAGCCCGAGGTAGCCCATCCGATTCGCTCGGGGGCTGCGGCCCCGCGGCCCCCCCCCCGCATCAACTGAAGAAATTCGCTGGCAAGGAAGCCCGAACGGCTGAGTTCGCTGTCAAGCGCCGCGATGGGATGACAGGGGTCACCGCAGGTCACTCGCGTCGGCTCCGTAAAGTGTGGGTCATGTCGGCGGAATCCCCCCTTATACAGAGCCTGCGTACCGCCGTTGCGGCGGCGCCCGATGACGTGCCCCTGCGGCTGCACCTCGCTGAGTTGCTGCTGAGCGCGGGGCACGGTGACGCCGCGGTGGGGGAGGTTTCCGTGGCGTTGCAGCACGCGCCCGGTGATGTCCAGGCACGTGAGTTGATGGTCCGGGCCCTGACAGGTGCTCCGGCAGACACGCCCGGCGAAGCCGCACTTCCCGCGCCACCACAGGTCCCGGTGCCCGGCCGACCTCCCGCCCCCGCCCCCGCCCCCGCCCCCTCCGCCGTGCCGCCGACGGCTCCGGCGCCGGAGCAGCCTCCGGCCTCTGCCGCCGAACGGCCGCAGGGCCCCGCCGCCGGGCACTCTCCGGTGTCCGCCCCCGCCTCGGGCCCTGGCTTCGACTGGATCGCCGCCGAGGATCAGGTCGGCGACGTCGTACCGCCTCGGTTCGTGGAGGCGCCGCTCACCGTTGATGGCAGCGGCGGCGATCCTGGGGATGCCGCCGCCTGGGACGTGGAGCGGCCCGGGGCCGTCCGCCTCGCCGATGTGGGTGGCATGCAGGAGGTCAAGGAGCGGCTGGAGGCAGCCTTTCTGGCGCCGTTGCGCAATCCGGAGCTGCGCCGCCTGTACGGCAAGAGTCTGCGCGGGGGCCTGTTGCTGTACGGGCCGCCCGGCTGTGGCAAGACCTTCATCGCGCGGGCCGTCGCGGGTGAGCTCGGGGCGAATTTCCTGTCCGTGTCGGTCAACGATGTGCTCGACATGTGGATCGGCAACTCCGAGCGCAACATGCACGAGCTCTTCCAGACCGCCCGCCGCCAGGCACCGTGCGTGGTCTTCCTGGACGAGCTGGACGCACTCGGCGGGAAACGCAGCCGTACCCAGAGCAGCGGCATGCGCAACACCGTCAACCAGTTGCTGACCGAGCTGGACGGCGTCGAGGCGGAGGCGAACGAGGGCGTGTTCGTGCTCGCCGCCACCAATGTGCCCTGGGACGTGGACATCGCCCTGCGCCGCCCCGGCCGGCTGGACCGGACCTTGCTGGTGCTGCCGCCCGACGGACCGGCCCGGGAGGCGATTCTCCGCTATCACCTGCGTGAGCGGCCCATCGAGAACGTCGACCTCGGCAAGCTCGTCAAGGCCACCGAGGGCCTGTCCGGTGCCGATCTGGCCCATGTCTGCGAGGCCGCGGCCGAGTCGGCGCTGCTGGACTCGGCCCGTACCGGGACCGTACGCCTGATCGGGATGAAGGACCTGCTGGCCGCGGCGGGGCAGATCGCGCCCTCGACGGAGCCGTGGTTCGCGGCCGCCCGCAACGTGGCGATGTACGCGAACGACGGTGGGATGTACGACGACCTGGTGGCCTACCTGAAGAAGAAGCGGAAGCTGTGACCCAACTGAACTCGGCCGTCGAACAGGCCCAGGCCCTCATCGACTTCAAACGCTACGAGCAGGCCCGAGCCCTGCTGTCGCAGCACCTCGCCGAGGACCCCGGCGACATGGCCGCCTGGATCAAGATCGGCTACTGCCACCTGAACACGGAGCAGCCGGAACAAGCCCTTCACGCGGCTGACGAGGCACTCAAGCTGGCTCCCGCGGACTTCTTCGCACTCATCCTGCGAGCCAAAGCACTGACCGACATACCCGACAGGGCATGGCGCGAGGCCGAGCCCGTACTGCGCGAAGCGGTCCGGGCCGACCCGCACCACTGGTACGGCTATGCGATGCTCGCGGACGCCGTATGCCGCATGTCGCTCGTCCGTTACGTCCAGGCGAACGGCTCCCAATTCCCCCCGCCGCACGAGCGCGACCAGGTCCTCCGCGAGGCGGCCGACCTGGCCGCGGAGGCGCTGCGGCTGGGCCCCGAGGAGGTCTACGCCCACGAAATCGCCCACCGGGTCGCCACCTTCTCGCTCAACACCACCCGCGCCGACCAGCTCGAACGCGCCATCCTTCGGCTCGACCCCACGCACGCCGAGGCGCTGGCCGCGCAGACCCAGAAGGCCGCCCAGGCCCCGGGCGTCAAGGCCGCCCAGGCCGCCGACCTCTACGCCACCGGGCTTGCCGCCGTACCGGACTCCACCGAGATGCAGCGCGGCCTCGACCAGGCCACGTACCGCATGCTGCGCGGGGTGCGGTGGCTCGCCCTGCTCTGCGTCGCCTTCGCCGGGACGGGGATGGACCTGTTCGCCGTCGAGGGCAAGGTGCAGAGGGAGCTGCCGCTGCCACTCGGCCAGCGCCTGTGGTTCCTCGTGGTGGCGACTGCCATCTGGCTCGTCGGCGCCCTGCTGCGCTACCGGCGCCGGCGCGCCGGCGTCCAGCTCAATGTGCGGTCACTGATACGCCGCCGCCGGTGGCCCCGCATAGTGCTGGGCCAGGCGGCCTGGGCCATGCTGTGCGCCGTGCTGATTGCCGAAGTCCCCTGGACGGACCGCCTGTTGCCGCAGGTACTGTTCTGGGCAGGGCTCGCGCCGACGTTCGCCACGACCTGGTTCGACCGGGAGAAGACCCGGTGAAGTACGGCCCGAGCCGCGGCCGGGTCTCCTTTCCTCCGCGGCCGTCACGCAGGCGGCACGGCATCGTTGAACGTCAGCCCCGTGAAGGGTTGGCGGTAGGTGTGCTGTGCTGTGTTGAGGAGCCGGCGCAGGAGGCGGCTGTCGGGGGCGACGGCGGTGACGAGTGTCGCGGGGCCTGCGAGCGGTGTCAGCACGGCCTGGCTGTCTTGCCGGGCGCCACCGAGAAGCCGCACTTCAGGGGCGTTCTCCTCGAAGGCCGGGTCGACGACGAGGAGTTGTCCGGTTGCGCGGTTGCCGGCGAGGACGGCCGGGCCGTCCCAGCCGGGTTCGCCCGGCCCGTACGCGGCCTGTTGGTCCAGCAGAGTGCGTCCACCACGTCGGACGGTGAGCCGGGTGGTCACATGGCCGGGCGGTTCGCCGGTGCGTCCGAGGATCTGCTCCTCACGTAGTACGAGCCGTGCGGAGGGGGCGAGGTCAATGGTCCATGTCTGGCGCAGATCACTGCCTGCCGCGCAGATCAGCGGTTTGGGGAGCCAGTGGAGCCGGGCGTGGTCTCCTACGGTCAGGTGCACGTCGTAGGTGGCGGGTGCGGAGGTCGGGCCGCGCAGGGCGAGGGTCGCGGCGGCGGAGGTGATGTGCAGCGCGGCGCCTTGTTGGACGGTGACTTCGAACCGCAGTCGGTCGCCGCCGAGGGGGGCGCTCATGGCTCCGACGATGCAAACCCGGGCCTGGGTACCGAGCGAGCGCAGGCGGCGCAGTTCGAAGGGGCCGTCGCCGTCCAGGACGGGCAGAGCGGTGGTGCCGCTCCGGGCGGCGGCCAGGATGCGGGCGGTGGCGCGCACTCCGACGGCAGTCCGGTCAGTGGCCGAGGCGGTCTTCGGGTGAGTGCAGGTGGTGAGGGTCATGCGGGGCCCGCGCTCCAGTCGGTGAGGCGTTCCCGGATCCAGCCGGTGACCGGCTTGATGCCGCCGTCGGTGATGAGGGAGGTGAAGGCGACGGGGAGTTCGCCGCGCTGGGCCTTGGCGTCGCGCGCCATGCCTTCCAGGTCGGATCCGACGTAGGGGGCGAGGTCGGTTTTGTTGATCACCAGGAGGTCGGCGGTGGTGACGCCGGGGCCGCCCTTGCGGGGGATGTCGTCGCCGCCGGCGACGTCGATGACGAAGATCTGGGCGTCGACCAGGCCCTTGGAGAAGGTCGCGGTGAGGTTGTCGCCGCCCGACTCGACCAGGACGAGGTCCAGCGGGCCCACCGCGTCCTCCAGGTCCTCCACGGCCTCCAGGTTGGCGGAGATGTCGTCGCGGATGGCGGTGTGCGGGCAGGCGCCGGTCTCCACGGCGGCGATCCGCTCGGCGGGCAGGACTGCTTCCCGGAGCAGGAATTCGGCGTCCTCGCGGGTGTAGATGTCGTTGGTGACCACGGCGATGGACAGCTCGTCGCGCAGTACGCGACACAGCGCGGCGACGGTGGCGGTCTTGCCCGAGCCGACCGGCCCGCCCAGGCCGATACGCAGGGCACGCCGGCGCCCGCTCTGCTGCGCTCCGCCTCGGCTCTCTTTGCGGTCTTCGGGTGCCGAGCCGGGCTCTACGGGATCGGCGGCGCTGTAGGTGCGGCGCTCGGGGAAGGTCTCGTCGTGGTCGCGGTGCATACCGGCTCCGGTTCTGCGTGGTGTGCGTGTGGCGTTCGGGGGTTTGGAGGGTTCTTGACAGTCAGGAGGCGAAGAGGCGTACCGGCCAAGCGGCGTGCTGCTGGGCGTTGATGTCGAGCAGCGGTGCGGAGGCGGCGGGCAGCGCGTCAAACCCTTCGTCGGGAATGCGCGCGGCGGCCGCAGTCGCCGCGGTGGCGGTCCGATCGAGGTCGGGGGCGAGGCGGGCGAGGACGGCGGTGGCGTCGAAGGGGTCCAGGCTCAGCAGCCGGACCGCCGCCGTGGCCGGCCCGCTGACCGCTTCGTACGCCGCCGTGTACGCGGCATCCAGCGGGGTCAGTCCGGCGGACCGTGCGGCCAGGCCGAGTACCACCGGTTGGTGAGCGCCCTGTGGCCGGGCCGTGGCCAGTGCGTCCAGCTCGGCCGAGGGCCAGGTCGCGCGGGCTGCCCGCATCATCTGCCGTCCCAGCTTGCGGGCGGTGATCCGTAGCGCCAGGACGGGTGTGCGGGCGTCGGCGGCCTCGTCGACCGCCACCGGATCATGGCCCGCGGCGGTCGCGGCGGCGAGCGCCGCGGCCACCAGGCCCGCGGTGTGCAGTCGCCCACGGCAGAAGTCCTCCAGCGAGTGCGGGTCCTTGATACGGCCCGCTGCTATGGCGGCTTCGGCCCCGCCGGAGTGCGCGTGTCCTCCGGCGGGGAACCGGCCATCGGCCAGGACGAGCAGTGCGGCACGACTCATCTTTCGCAGTTCACCTTCCGTTGCCCGGCTCCATGGCGCGGGCCTCTGTGCCGTCGCCTCGCCTGCTCGTCAGGGCTCAGAAGAGGAAGTACCTCTGGGCCATGGGGAGTTCGCTCGGATACTTCCGCTCGACGACCTGGCCCGCGACGGATGTCGTCACGTCCGCCACCTTCGCGCCCCCGGCGATCACCTCGTAGGTGTCGGGGTCGACCTCGACGTCGGGGGTGGCGTCGTTCTCCTTCATGTCCGTCTTGCGGACGCCACGCGTGCTGGTGATGGCCTTGAACTGCTTGGCCAGCCCGAGCCGTTCGGCCAACCCGCTGTCGATGGCCCGTTGGGTGACGAAGTTGAAGGAGGTGGCGCGAGGCGCGAGGCCGGTGGCGCCCCACATGGCGCGGGGGAGGACCGGCTGCGGGGTGGGGATGGAGGCGTTGGCGTCGCCCACCTGCGCGTACGCGATCTGCCCGCCCTTGATGATCTGGTGCGGCTTGACCCCGAAGAACTTCGGCTCCCACAGCACCAGGTCGGCCAGCTTGCCGGGCTCCACGGACCCGACCACCGCATCGATGCCCTGGGCGATCGCCGGGTTGATCGTGTACTTCGCGACGTACCGGCGGGCGCGCCTGTTGTCGGCACCCTTTTTGCCCGTTGGGCGTTCCTCCTCCGGCAGCCTGTCCTCCTCCAGGAAGCCCCGGCGGACCTTCATGACGTGCGCGGTCTGCCAGGTGCGCGTGATCATTTCGCCGATGCGGCCCATGGCCTGGGCATCCGACGACATGATCGAGATGGCGCCGAGGTCGTGCAGGATGTCCTCGGCGGCCATCGTGGAGGGTCGGATCCGGGAGTCCGCGAAGGCCAGGTCCTCCTCGATCTTCGGGTTGAGGTGATGGCAGACCATCACCATGTCGAAGTGCTCCTTGACCGTGTTGATGGTCAGCGGCCGGGTGGGGTTGGTGGAGGCGGGCAGGACATTCGGCTCCTTCACCATCTTGATCATGTCGGGGGCGTGCCCGCCACCCGCACCCTCGACGTGGAAGACGTGGATGGAGCGAACGGGGCGGCCGTCGCTTCCGTCGCTTCCGTCGATCGCCGCGATGGTGTCGTCGACGAAACCCGCCTCGTTCAACGAGTCGGCGTGCAACGCGAGTTGGACGCCGGTCTGCTCGCAGACCTCCAGGCACTTCTTCAGGACGGCCGGGGTGGCACCCCAGTCCTCGTGGATCTTGAAGCCGATGATGCCCGCGTCCACCTGGTTGAGCATGGAGTCCTCGGACATGGTGGCGCCCTTGCCGAGCAGCCCGACGTTGACCGGGAAGGCGTCCAGTGCCTCGAAGGTGCGGGCGATGTGCCAACAACCGGGCGTGACCGTGGTGGCGGTACTCCCCTCCGCCGGCCCGGTACCGCCGCCGATGAGCGTGGTGACACCCGCGGACAGCGCCTCGCCGACCTGCTCGGGGCAGATGAAGTGGACGTGCGTGTCGACCCCGCCGGCGGTCAGGATCTTCCCGTTGCCCGCAATCACCTCCGTCTCGGGACCGATGACGAAATCCGTGGGCGCCGGGCCGTCGTCGTTGTGCCGGTCGGCCCCGTCATGGAGACGATCCATCGTCTCGTCGTTGTACGCCTTGCCGAGCGCGGTGATGTGGCCGTCGCGGATGGCCACATCGGCCTTGACGATGCCCCAGTGGTCCAGGATGACGGCGCCGGTGATGACGGTGTCCGGGGGTTCGATGATGTCGCCGGCGTCGGAGTCACCGGACGCGTCCGGCTCGACGGGCTTGTCGTCACAGCGACGGTCGCGTGGCGCGATGGACTGCCCCATCGACTCACGGATCACCTTGCCGCCGCCGAAGACCATCTCGTTCCCGCTGCGCCCGGGACCGCCGGCCCAGTCGTCCTCGATCTCGATCCGCAGTTCCGTGTCGGCGAGGCGGATGCGGTCGCGGGTCGTCGGGCCGAACCGGTCCGCGTACTGGGCGCGGGTCAGGGGGTCGGACGGCTTGGGGGGCTCAGGGCAGCAACACTCAGTCATTGAGCTCACCCCCGACCTCATCGGAGGAATCTTGGATACTGCCGAGGGGGCCGCCGATCTCGCCGCGCAGGCCGTGCACCACACGCCTGCCCTCGATGGGTACGAGCTCGACGTCCTCGGGCACGTTGGGCTCGAAGCGCACGGAGCTGCCGGCCGGGACGTGGAGGCGCTTGCCCCGGGCGGCCTCACGGTCGAAATCCAGGCCGGCGTTGGCTTCGTGGAAGTGGTAGTGGGAACCGACCTGGATGGGACGGTCGCACGGGTTGTTCACGGTCAGCGGTGTGACCTCGCGGCCCTCGTTGAAGCGCACGAACTCGTCGTCCGGCTGCGTGGAGAAATCCACCTGGCCCGGGCACACGAGCGGCTTGTCCTCGTCGCCCGCTTCAGGGAAAGGGTCGTGGACGGTGACCAGCTTCGTACCGTCGGGGAACGTGGCCTCCACCTGCACGTTCTTGATCATCTCCGGGACGCCCTCCATGACCTCCTCCCGGGTCAGCAGCTTCTTCCCGGAGGACATGAGTTCGGCGACCGTTCTGCCCTCGCGCGCACCTTCAAGGACATGGACGGTTAACAGCGCAACGACCTCGGGGTAGTTGAGCCGAATCCCCCGTGCCCGACGCTTCTCGGCGACATCCGCCGCCACATGAATCATCAAGCGCTCTTGTTCGTGTGGAGTCAGGTGCATAGCCCTACCCTGCGTTCGCCCTGTCCAGAGCTCATGCCCTGGACATCGGAGCCGGGACCGGTCATGACCGTCGACAGCCCGGGGTGGGGCCTCCACGGCCTCACTCCCACGCCGCGCGGCGCAGCTTCCTTGGCCATCCGGCCCCAACCCTCGTGACGACGAACATGGACACACGGGCAGAGTCGAAAACGCCCCACAGTCACACCACGCCCGTACGAGTGAGCCGTAAGGATTCTTCCGAGAAAAGCGAGGGATTCAGCTGTATGGCCTGGTCGACTGCCCCCTCAGTGGGGATGCCCTCCGACAGACCTGCGTCGTGGAGCACCGGCTGTCCTTGCCGCACTGGCACCCCGGGTGGCCGTCGCTTCCCCTCACGGCTGTGGCATGAAGATCCACAGGTTTCCGCTGCCGTTCGGCTGCCCGTCCATCGACCATCGCAGACAGCAGCACAATGGCACCGATGAGCATCGCCCTCTGCCGGAGCCGGCCGCGCTGGAGCGATCTCGACGTCGTGGGCATCGCCACCGACCACTGCGTGAAGGCCACCGCGCTGGACGGCGTACGAGCGGGCTTCGCGGTACGGGTCCTGCTCGACTACGCCGCCGGCGTTGCCGCCGACAGGACCAGTGCCGCGATCAGCGAGCTGCGCCAAGCGGGTGCCGACGAAACAGCGCGCCCGGGAACCGCCCCTGCGGCCGGGTCCTCGCGCCCGTTCTCCGCCCGAGCCGCCGACCGCGGGTGGGGCGGGACCTTCTCCATGCGGGCGGGCTCACACCCCCGTCAGTCGTCCTCCTCGTCCTGTTGATCCATCAGGCGGTACTCCTCGTACACAGCTGTCCCTGGCGCCGCCACATGCACCTCGGAGTCCGACCAGTCGGAGTCGTGGAATTCGCGGAAGAACAAGTTGGCGATGCTGTCGTTGATTTCGATGCCGGCCACGTGCAGGGCCGGAACGCGGAACGGCTTCTCACGCGGCCAGGGATCATCGCCCGCGTCGTCCACATGGATGTCGATGCCGAGCAGCGGCAGATCGTCGGAGGCGAAGGTCTCCGCGTCAGCCAGATAAAGGTGGTCGTACGGCAGGCCGTGGCCGGTGTCGGGGGCGGCGGCGAGCACCGTCTCGGGCACCAGGCCCCGGTACTTCTCCTTGTCGATCGGGGTGACATACGAGATGGCTCGCTCGTAGTCGCAGACGTCCTGCGAGCCTTCCTCGAAGGTGACGGGCATCTCCAGGGCCCGCAGCAGGCGAGCCCAGCCGACAGGGTCGGTGAAGTCGGTCCGGAGAACGGGAGCGGCGTCCATGCGGGGCAGGCGTATCGGTCGTGGGTCGTGATTCATGCCGTGGACGTTAGCGTTGGGCTCTGACAGGACGAGGAGTCCTCGACTCACAAGGGCGACTGTCACAGGCCCTGCACAGCCACGAGTGAACCAGTGCCGCATCAGAGAACCTTTGCCCTGACGCTTCGGCGTGCGTTCCTCGGGACGAAGAAGTCCGCCGTATGAGTCGGCGCCTGCCCCAGTACTGTGGCTTCGTATGACCGACGCCGAGATCGAGATCACCGCAGACCTGGTCCATGACCTGTTGCAGGAGCAGCATCCGGACCTTGCAGGGCTGGTCATCCGCGAGGTAGCGGGCGGGTGGGACAACCAGCAGTGGCGCCTTGGGGACGAGTTGGCCGTGCGCATACCGCGTACAGAACGTGCCCCGGACCTTCAGCGCAAGGAGCGCCGGTGGCTGCCCGTCCTGGCCCCGCGCCTGCCGCTCCCGGTCCCGAACCCTGTACGGATCGGTGAACCGTCCGCGCGCTTCCCTAAGCCCTGGACCATCATGACGTGGGTTCCCGGCGAGCCGCTGGACTACACCGCGATCAGCCGCGGCGACCACGCGGCCGACACTCTGGCGGGCTTCCTCAGCGCGCTCCACGTGGAGGCGCCCGCCGAGGCGCCGATCAGTTCGGACCGCGGCGCTCACCCCAAGAAGTGCACGGACGGCTTCGACCGCTTCTTTCAAGCCGTTGTCCCCGGCGGCATTGCCGACGATGTCCGGGCCATCTGGGACGATGCCGCTGCGGCGCCCGAGTGGCAGGGTCCGCCGGTTTGGGTGCACGGTGACCTTCATCCCGCGAATGTCGTCGTCTCGGACGGGACGCTCTCAGGCGTGATCGACTTCGGTGACATGTTCGCCGGCGATCCGGCGTGGGACCTCGCGGCCGCATGGGTAGTCCTTCCTGCGGGCGCCGCCTCACGCTTCTTCGACGTGTACGCGCATGCGGACGAGGCGACGATCCGGCGCGCCCGCGGGCTGGCTGCTCTGAAAAGCCTGTTCCTCATGCTGATGGGTCAGAACGGAGACCGGGGCCTTCCTGGCGGCAAGCCGACATGGGGACCCGCGGGCCGGGCAGCGCTCGATCGTGTTCTGAGAGGCGGTTTGATGTAGGCACGGAGCGACGATCCTCATCCGATACTCGCTGCCGGAACTGCCGGAACTGCCGGAACTGCCGGAACTGCCGGAACTGCCGGAACTGCCGGAACTGCCGCGACGTCGCTCTCGCGTCGCTCACGATGCCCTCCTCGTGGAGACGAACAGACCCTGTCGGCTCGTGACGCCCTTGAGGCGGTCCTCTAACTGGTCGGTACCGTGCGGCAGGTGTGGAACGGGCTCCCGGCCGGGCAGCGCGCGAACGCGGTGATCTTCGCGGCGGACTACAGCGAGGCCGGCGCCATCAACGAACTGGGCCGCAGCGCCGGGCTGCCCACCGCCGCGGGCTCCCGGAACACCGACTGGTGGTGGGGTCCGGGCAACCCGCACGCGACGACCGTGGTGGCCGTCGCTCCTGGCCCCGCCTACGCCTCCGGGTTCGAGACCCACCTGCGCCAGTACTTCCGGAGCGTCCGCGTAGCCGCCACCCTCGCCAACCCCGATGGCGCGCGAAACATCGAATGGGGCGGACACGTTTACGTCTGCACCGGCCTCGTCCGCGCCCTGGGCGCGATCTGGCCCGAAGGAGTAGGCCCGGCACGCCGGCATCTGGACATCGCGCGTGAACTCGCCGATGGCACCATCGGCGAATAGCCACCGAGCTGAACGCTGTTCACCGGATGAGCCGTTCTCAAGGCCAACGAGAGTGCTTCGGCAGCTCACCCACGCCAAAGGCCCGTGAAGGCGTAAGACAGGTGCGTCGGGATGGGCGACGTCGCTCGTTGATGAGGTGAGAGGAGTCGGGGATGCGTTGTGTGGCGATCGCCGCGGGCGGCGCCAGTTCGGCGTCGTCGTCAGGGCCGGTATCGGAGTGGATGGTCCGCTGGGATTTCCACGATGACGACTTTGTGGCCGTCCGGGTCGGCGATCCACATCTCGATCAGGCCCCAGGGCTCCTGCACGGGCGGCCGCAGCACCTCCACCCCGCGCGCCAGCAGCTCCGAGTGGGCCGCCGCCGCGTCCGCCACCTGGAGCCACAGTTGGAGGGTGTCCGCCGGGGCCTGCGCGGCGCGGCCGGAGACCTCCAGGAAGCCGCCGCCGAGGAAGTACACCGTGCCGCGCTCCGGTCCGGTACCGAACTCCCGGTAGATCTCCAGCCCCAGCGCCTCGCCGTAGAACGCCCGTGACCGCTCGGGGTCGGACGGCCGCAACAGCACCCTGCTGCTCAGTACGTGCACCATGGCAGGACCCTATGTCGCCGGGCCGCGCGGCCCGGTGCAAGACCCGGGGCGCATGGCCCTGACGAGACCCCAGGGGCGCTTGTTAGCCTCGATTCAGCCATTTGCCCGGCTGTGACCGTCCCGGCTGAGAGGACCCGAGGCACCATGCCCACCACCGAGCTCACCTTTCGCACCGCTCTCGACACCGACATCCCCGGACTCGTCGAGTTGATCGAGTCGGCGTACCGCGGGGACGCGAGCCGGGCCGGCTGGACGACCGAGGCGGACCTGCTGGAGGGGCAGCGCACCGACCCCGACGGCGTGGCCGCCGTGGTGCGCAACCAGGACGGCCGGCTGCTGGTCGCCGAGCGGGACGGCGAGCTGATCGCCTGCTGTCAGATTGAACACCGCGGGGACCACGCGTACTTCGGGATGTTCGCGGTGCGCCCGGCGCTTCAGGGCGGCGGGCTCGGCAAGGTCATCATCGCTGAGGCCGAGCGCACCGCCCAGGAGATCTGGGGCGCCCGCGAGATGCGGATGACCGTCATCAAGCAGCGCGAGGAGCTGATCGCCTGGTACGAGCGGCGCGGCTACCGGCGCACCGGCGAGCTCTCCCCGTTCCCGTACGGCGACGAGCGGTTCGGCATCCCGCAGCGGGCCGACCTGGAGTTCGAACTGCTGGTCAAGCCGCTGGGGTAGGACGTCCGCACGCCGGGCCGGCTGCCGGGCGGGCCGCCGTGCTCACAGCCGGCCCGCCCGGATGATCCGCTGGAGGAACTGCCGTGTGCGGTCGTGCTGCGGGTCCCCGAAGACCTGCTCCGGGGTACCGCGTTCCCGGACCACCCCATCGTCCAGGAAGCAGACCTGGTCGGCGACCTCCCGCGCGAAGCCCATCTCGTGGGTGGCGATGACCATGGTCATACCGTCCTCCTTGAGGTCCCGGACCACGCCGAGCACCTCGCCGACCAGCTCGGGGTCGAGCGCCGCGGTGATCTCGTCGAGCAGCAGCAGCCGGGGCCGCCCGGCCAGCGCCCGGACGATCGCCACCCGCTGCTGCTGGCCGCCGCTGAGCCGGTCCGGGTACTCACCGGCCCGCCCGCCGAGCCCCAGCCGTTCCAGCAGCTCCCGGGCGCGCGCCTCGGCCTCGGCGCGCGGCACCCCGTGCACCCGGCGCGGCGCCAGCGTGACGTTGTCCAGGACCGTCATGTGCGGGAAGAGGTTGTAGGCCTGGAAGACCACACCGATCCGGCGGCGGACCGCGTCCGCGTCGGCCCGCGGGTCGGTGATCTCCTCGCCGTCCAGGAAGATCGCGCCGTCGTCGATCTCCTCCAGCAGGTTCGCGCAGCGCAGCAGCGTGGACTTGCCCGAGCCCGAGGCGCCGATCAGCGTGGTCACGGTGTGCGGGGCGACCTCCAGGTCCACGTCCCGCAGCACCACCGTCCCGCGCCCGTACGTCTTGCGCACGGACTCCAGCCGCAGCACCGGCCCGCTGCCTACAGCGTCCGTCCCGAGGCTCACCGCGCCCTGGTCGGCGGGGCGGGCCGTGTCGTCCGTCGTGGTCATACGAGGCCTCCCTGGGAGCGTCGGCGGTCCATCCGGGTCGTGACCCAGTCCGTGAAGCGGGTCATCGGAATCGTCAGCGCGACGAAGACCAGTCCGGCCACGACGTACGGCGTGAAGTTGAAGTCCTTGCCGGCGATGATCTGCGCCGCGTACACCGCGTCCACCGCGCCCGCGACGGACACCAGGCCGGTGTCCTTCTGTAGCGAGACCAGGTCGTTGAGCAGCGGCGGCACCACCCGCCGCACCGCCTGCGGCAGCACCACGAACCGCAGCGCCTGGCCGCTGGAGAGACCCAGCGACCGGGCCGCCGCCCGCTGCGAGGGGTGCACCGATTCGATACCGGCCCGGAAGACCTCGGCCACATACGCCGAGTACGTCAGCACCAGCGCGGAGCCGCCGAGCACCACCGGATCGGTGGTCACGCCCTGCAACCGCAGCGCCGGCACCCCGAAGACCACCATCAGCAGGCAGATGATCAGCGGCAGCCCGCGGAAGAAGTCGGTGTACGCGGTGGCCAGCGCGCGCAGCGGGAAGAACACCGGTCCGCGCAGGGTCCGGGCTACCGCCAGCAGCAGCCCGAGCACCAGCACCGCCGCCCCGCACACCACCAGCAGCTGGAGGTTGAGCAGCAGCCCGTCCAGCACCTTCGGCAGCGCCTTGCGGGCGTACTCGGCGCTGAAGAAGGTCGCGCGGGTGCGCGGCCAGCCGGGGGAGTGGGTGATGACCAGGACCAGCACGAGGCCGGTGACCAGGGTGCTCAGCGCGGCGACCGCGGTGGCCCGCCGGGCGCGGGCCCGCCGGAAGCGCTCCCGCTCGATGCGCCGCTGCGAGGGCAGGTAGCCGTCGTCGGCCGGCCGTCCCGTCGGTGCCGTCAACGTCCCTTTTCCGTACGTCACTTGAGCACCGGTGCGTCGACCGCGTCGGACAGCCACTTCTTCTCCAGCGCGGCGAGCGTGCCGTCCTTGCGCAGCGCATCGACCGCGGCCGTCACACACCCGGTGATCCGGCTCTCCTTGTCCAGGACCAGGCCGAACTGCTCCGCGGCCCTGCCGGTGCTCGCGAACTGGCCGACCACCTCGGCGTCCTTCACCTCCGCCGAGGTGATGTAGAAGGCCGTCGGCAGGTCGGTGACGATCGCGTCGACCTGACCGTTCTTCAGGGCGGTCTTGGCGAGGTCGTTCTTCTGGAAGGGCGCGGCGGGGCGGGTGGGCCGGATGGTGTCGTTGACGACGTCCAGGCTGGTGCTGCCGACCTGGGCGCCGAGCCGGACGCCCCGGAGGTCGGCGATGCTCCTGGCCCGGGCGGCCTTGGAGCCCTTGAGCGCGATGACCGCCTGCCGCACGTCGTAGTAGCCGGCGGAGAAGGCGACCGCGCGCTTGCGTTCGGCGCTGATGGACACCTGGTTGATGTCGAAGTCGAACCTCTTCTCACCGGGCGCGAAGGCGCTGTTGAACGGCACGGTCTGCCAGTCCACCGCGCTCCTGCCGTACCCCAGCCGCTTGGCGACGGCATAGGCGACCGCCGACTCGAAACCCTTGCCGCTGGCCGGGTCGTCGTCGATGAACCACGGTGCGTAGGCGGGCTTGTCCGTGCCCACCGTGAGCTTCCCGGCGGCCACGGTGGGCAGTTTGCCGCGGTCACAGCTCTGCTTGCCCTGCCCGGCGGCCCGCGGGCCACCGGGGGACGCGTCCTGCGGAGCGCAGCCGACGGCCGCGGCGAGCAGCACGACGGTGGCGCAAACGGCAAGGCGACGAGGGCGGTTGACTAGGCGCATGCCCGGAGAGTGGCAGTGCCCGAGCCCGTCTGTCGAGATCAACGGGGCGAATGTCCGCATGGTGGAAGCCTGTTGCGCCTCTGTGAACTGCGGATTTCCCCGGTCCGGGACGTTACGCGGTGAATCGCACCGCGCGCCTGATCTCCGGACGGTCGGTCACCACGCCGTCGAGCCCCAACCCGCGTGCCAGCCGGAGGTGATCGTGGGTGTTGACCGTCCAGCCGAGCACCTTCAGCTGCGCGGCGTGGGCGCGCTCGACCAGTTCGAGGGTGAGCCGGCGGATGTTGAGGGAGAGCATCGTGGCGCCGACGGCCTGGGCGCGGTCGACGACGTCGGTGCCGTAGCGGCTGCCGACCAGCGCGGTGCGCACGCCGGGCAGCAGGGTGCGGATCGCGGCCAGCGCCTCGTCGTGGAAGGAGATCACGTCGACCCGGCCGACCAGGTCGCGTGACCGCATCACCTCGGCGAGCGCCTGCGCGGCCGCCACGTCCTTGATCTCCGCCTGCAACGGGGCCTTGACCGCCTCGACGACCTCCTCGAAGACCGGGATCCGCTCGCCCTGCCCGGCGTCCAGCTCGCGCAGCTCGGCGAGGGTGCGCTCGCCGATCGGACCGGTGCCGTCGGTGGTCCGGTCCACGTCCGCGTCGTGCATCACCACCAGCGCGCCGTCCTTGCTCAGGTGCAGATCCAGTTCGATGACGTCGAGGCCTTCGTGCTCGGCGCGTACGAACGAGCGCAGGGTGTTCTCCGGCTCGACGCCCATGATCCCGCGGTGCCCGATGGTGAGAAAGGACAAGGCTGCCTCGCTTCTGTCGGCTCGGTACTGCTGTCGGCTCTACGTCTCTGCGTCAGTACATCGCTACGTCAGTGTCGACCGTCGACCGTCGGCAACGGCGGTACGAAATGGCGCTCAGCCTAACGGGCAGGGGTGCGGCGAACCGGGTTGCCGAAGGGACCGCGGTGTGTCCAGTACGGGTACCCGCCATAGCACGCTTCAGACCGTCTCACCCGTGCGTGGGCGAGTCCTGCCCGCACTGACCCGCGTGTGGCATATGCCACTGCCGTGGCCGACGGAGGAACCGCGGAATCCCTTGCCGCAGCGGGCAGGAAGTGTGGCGGATGCCGTTGGAGGCAGGAAAAATGGGCGTGAGGGCGGGGTGTGGACAGAATAATTTTCAGCTACCCCACTTGAGTGGGGGCTCCTGAGCTGGTTACCGTGTGCTCACCACACGATCTACCGCCGGAGGGCAGTCATGACGGAAATTCTTTCGCCTGTGGGTGTCCCGTGGGGCACTCTGACCGCAGAACGTGTGGTCGACAACCCGGCGTGGCCCGTGCTCAAGGGCGCGGTCGAGACCATCCGCCCCTGGCAGTCCAAGGACGGTTCGATCGACCTGACCGCCGAGGGCGCGCCCACCGCCGAGGCCGTCCGTGCCGAGGTCGAGCGGGTGATAGCGGCCGTCGAGGAGCTCGCCCCGCTGCTCCCGCACGACGCCGCCTACCACCAGGCGCTCGTCGTCGACCTGCGCCGATGGGCCGACGACGGCTTCGCGGTGCCGGACTTCCTGGACTCGCTGCTGGCCTTCCAGCCCGCCCGGCACCGTGCCGACGGCCTCCAGCACCTGGTGCTGTTCCCCATGTACACCCAGAACGGCAACCCGGACCGCAACTTCGAGGCCGTCGTGCTGCGGATGGTCTGGCCGGACTGGCTCGCCGAGCTGGAGCGCACCCGCTACGACAACCCCCTCTTCTGCGGCATCACCTTCGAGGACTTCACGGCGGGCTACGACACCAACTCCGCGGTGCTGTTCCCGGAGACGATCGCGGTGCGCCAGGCCCCCGAGCGGTTCAGCTGGGGCGGCATCTTCTGCGACCGTGAGGCCGCCCGCTTCCGCCGGGTCAGCGCGGCCGCCGTCGACACACTGGGCATCGAACTGCCCGAGGACGTCCGCGAGATGCTCGACGACCAGGAGCGCTGCCAGGAGGCGTTCGTCCTGTGGGACATGGTCCACGACCGCACCCACAGCCACGGCGACCTGCCGTTCGACCCGTTCATGATCAAGCAGCGCCAGCCGTTCTGGATGTACGGCCTGGAGGAGCTGCGCTGTGACCTCACCGCCTTCAAGGAGGCCGTGAAGCTGGAGGCCGAGGGGTACTCCCAGGCCCGCGACGTGCAGTTCGCAGTGATCTTCGACCGGATGTTCCGCTTCCCCGTCACGGGCGACCGGGTCCGCAACTACGACGGCCTCGGCGGCCAGCTGCTCTTCGCGTACCTGCACAAGCACGACGTCGTACGCTGGACGGACAACACCCTGCATATCGACTGGGAGCGGGCGCCGAAGGTCACCAACCAGCTGTGCGGCGAGATCGAAAAGCTCTACCGCGACGGCATCGACCGGCCCAAGCTGGTCCACTGGTTCGCCGCCTACGACCTCGTCTCGACCTACCTCGCACCGCACCCGGGTTCGGTCTGGGCCAAGGGTCCCGACGCCCTGGACCTGGACCAGCCGCCGCGCAAGCTCGTGGACGACGTGCTGCCCGACGAGTTCCCGCTGAGCATGTTCTACGAGGCACTCGCCAAGAAGCTGCGTGCTGTGATCGTCTCTACCAAGGGCATCACGGCCCACAGCGACGCGCTGGCGGCGGCATGAGCACCGACCGGAACGACCGGCCGAAGGCCGTCCAGCAGCAGGACGAGGAGGCGACGGAGATGGTTACTTCGACGGGCGGCCAGGGGCCGCTGGAGGGCGCGGTCATCGCAGTGGCGGGGGCGGCCGGACCGGCCGGCCGGGCCACCCTGCTGCGGCTGGCCGAAGCGGGCGCGGTGGTCGTCGGCTCTGACTCCAACCCCGAGCGGCTGGCGGAGGCCGTGGACGCGGCCCGCTACGCACACGGCGGCGCCACGGTGATAGGGGACACCGTCGACCTCCTCGACCTGGATCAGACCCGTGAATGGGCGGCCCGTACGGAGAAGGAGTTCGGCCGGATCGACGGTCTGGTACACCTGGTCGGCGGCTGGCGCGGCTCGTCGACCTTCGCGGAGACCGACCTGGCGGACTGGGACGTCCTGCACAAGCTGTTGATCCGCACCGTCCAGCACACCTCCCTCGCCTTCCAGGACGCCCTGGAGCGGAGCGGCAACGGCCGCTTCGTGCTGATCAGCGCGGCGGGGGCGTCCAAGCCCACCGGCGGAAACGCCGCCTATGCGTCCGCCAAGGCCGCGGCCGAGGCGTGGACGCTCGCCCTGGCGGACGGCTTCCGCAAGTCGGGGGGTGAGCAGGGGCCGGACGCAGCGGCTGCCATCCTGATCGTGAAGGCGCTCGTCAACGACCAGATGCGCGCCGAGCGACCGAACGCAAAGTTCGCGGGCTTCACGGACGTCACGGAGCTGGCCGAGGCCATCGCCGGGGTCTGGAGCCGGCCCGCGCAGGAAGTGAATGGAAAGCGTCTGTGGCTGACCCCCGAGCCGTGACCGGAGCGAAGACCGACGCCCGGCAGCACCACGACCCAGAGATACGTGGCTTCGCCAGCGACAACTACGCGGGTGTCCACCCGGAGGTGCTCGCCGCGATCGCCCTCGCCAACGGAGGGCACCAGATCGCCTACGGCGAGGACGACTACACCGCGCACCTCCAGCGGGTCTTCCGCAGCCACTTCGGGCAGCGCGCCCAGGCGTTCCCGGTGTTCAACGGCACCGGCGCCAACGTCGTCGCCCTCCAGGCCGTGACCGACCGCTGGGGCGCGGTGATCGCCGCCGAGACCGCGCACATCAACGTCGACGAGGGCGGTGCGCCCGAGCGGGTCGGCGGGCTGAAGCTGCTGACCGTACCGACCGAGGACGGCAAGCTCACCCCCGAGCTGATCGACCGCCAGGCGTGGGGCTGGGAGGACGAGCACCGCGCCATGCCGCAGGTCGTCTCGATCGCCCAGAGCACGGAGCTGGGCACGGTCTACACGCCCGAGGAGGTCCGGGCGATCTGCGAGCACGCGCACGAGCGCGGCATGGTGGTGCATCTGGACGGTTCGCGGATAGCCAACGCCGCGGCCACGCTCGACGTCCCGATGCGGGCCTTCACCAATGCGGTCGGCGTCGACATCCTCTCGTACGGCGGGACGAAGAACGGCGCCGTCTTCGGCGAGGCCGTGGTGGTGCTCAACCCCGACCGGGTGCGGGCGATGAAGCACCTGCGCAAGCTGTCCATGCAGCTGGCCTCCAAGATGCGCTTCGTCTCGGTCCAGTTGGAGGCCCTGCTCGCCAAGGACCTGTGGCTGCGCAACGCCCGGCACGCCAACACCATGGCGCAGCGGCTGGCGGCCGGCGTCCGGGAGATCGACGGGGTGAAGATCCTCTACCCCGTGCAGTCGAACGCGGTCTTCGCGCGGTTGCCGCACGACGTCAGCGAGCGGCTTCAGAAGCGCTACCGCTTCTACTTCTGGGACGAGCAGGCCGGCGACGTGCGGTGGATGTGCGCCTTCGACACCATGGAAGAGGACGTCGACGGGTTCCTCGCGGCGCTGCGGGAGGAGATGGCTCGCTAGCCGCGCGCCGGATCCCCCACCCGGCGGGCGTGGTGCGTTTGCGGGAGGGGCCGCTCCTCGGGACGACGTCCCGAGGAGCGGCCCCTCCCGTGCGTGGGGGTGGCGGGCGTGGTTCGCGCACCACTCGGGGTTCGCGCACCACTGACAGTGAGTGCAGTGGACTGGACTGCTCGGTGCTATTTGCTGAACCGTGCCCGAGCGTGCTCCAATGCCTCCACGCATCCCACCGCACTCCGAGGAATGGCCCGATGCCCAGCGAGTCCCTGTCCCTGCACGTTTCCGACGAGGTGCGCACGCTGGCGCCCGGCTTCGGCTATCTCGCCGTCGAAGCGCGCGGACTGACCAACGGGCCCAGCGACACGGCCGGCGCGGCGCTCCTGGACGAGGCCACGCGTCGGCTCACCGAGCGCCTCGACGGGCGCGCTCCGCAGGACGATCCGCACATCGCCGCCTGGCGCGCCGCGTACACCGCCTTCGGCAGCAAGCCGTCGCGGACCCGTAACTCCGCCGAGGCGCTCGCCAGGCGTGCCCTCGCCGACGGCGGACTGCCGCGCATCAACCGGCTCGTCGACGTCTACAACGCCCTCAGCGTCGCCCACCTCATCCCCGTCGGCGGTGAGGATCTGGACCGCATCCAGGGCGGGATGAGGCTCGTACGGGCCACCGGCGACGAGCCGTTCGCCACCGCGGCCGGCGGTGCCGAGGTCGTCGAGCACCCCGACGCGGGCGAGGTGGTCTGGTGCGACGACGCGGGCGTCACCTGCCGCCGCTGGAACTGGCGCCAGGGCGTCCGTACCCGGCTGACCGAGGACTCCGTCAGCGCCCTCTTCCTGCTGGAGCGGATGGCCCCGATGGGCCTCGACGCGCTGCGGGCCGCGGGCGCCGAACTCGCCGAGGCGCTCCAGAAGGCCTGCCCCGACGCCCGGATCGAGATCGGGGACGTCCGGACCGCATGATCACGGTCGGCCGGCCCGGGTGGGCCGGCCGGCGCCGTTACGCCCCGGGTGCCGGTGCGGTGCCGCCGAGGTGGGCGGGGACCCACCAGGTGTCGTCCGGACCCTTGGGGCGTACCGGGTAGGCGCGCTGGGCCGCCTCCAGCAGGTCCTGCACCCGGGACCGCAGACGGTCGGTGATCTTCTCGGCCTGCTCGGCCGGATCGGCCTCGAGCGGCTCGCCGACCCGGATGGTTATCGGGAAGTGGTTGCGGCCCAGGTTGCGCTTGTGGCCCTTGGTCCACAGTCGCTGGGTGCCCCACAGCGCCACCGGCAGCAGCGGTACGCCGGCCTCCTGCGCCAGTCGCGCCGCACCCGACTTGAAGTTCTTCAGGGTGAACGACTCGGAGATCGTCGCCTCCGGGAAGACACCGATGATCTCGCCCGAACGCAGCGCGGACAGCGCGTGCTTGTAGGCGTGCATCCCCTGGGCGCGGTCCACCGGAATGTGCTTCATCGCCCGCATCAACGGCCCCGACACCTTGTGCCGGAACACCGACTCCTTCGCCATGAAGCGCACCAGTCGCTTGGCGGGCCGCGCCGCCAGGCCGGCGAAGACGAAGTCCAGGTACCCGATGTGATTGCTCACCAGGACCGCCCCGCCGCGGCGCGGAATGTGGTCCGTCCCGGCGATGTCGAACTTGAGGTCGAGCGCCTTGAAGACGGTACGCGCGGCGCCGATCACGGGCGGATAGACGAGCTCTGCCATTGTGCGGGGGACCCCTTTTCCGTGCCTGGGGAGGGTTCTCCCGGCGGAAACCTACGCAGCCGTAACTGCGGCTTTCGGGAGATCGTGCCCCATCGCGGCCGCGGCGGCCAGCGTCCCGGGCGCCGCGGTCGGGAGATTCTCGTCACGTGGCGACCGGATCAGCCGGTCGCCCTCCGCAACAGAAGATACATCTCGCACCCCAGGCAGTACCCGAAAGCGGCGTTGAGGAAGGCCGCCGCGAACGCGCAGGCGGTGGCCGCGAGTCCCAGCCACTGCGGTCCCACGGCGTACCCGACGAGCCCCACCAGGGCGAAGAACAGCCCGACGCTCTGGGCGAAGCGCGGCGGAGCGGCGTCCTCGAACGCGGACGGCGGGGACAGCCGCGGGCGGACCGCCACCCTGAACAGCCAGGCGTAGGGCGCGTGCTGGACGCCCGCCAGCGCCCCCACGGCGAAGACCAGCGCCTGGAAGGCGAGCAGCCGGTCGCTGCCGCTGATGAGCACGGCCGCCAGTACGACGGTCGTCAGCACCGCCCCGAACCTCGCGCCCCGTACGTCCACCACAGTCCTGTCCGCAGTCATGCCCCCACCCTCCCGCAGACCGGGCCGTTCGTGGGGCCGGGAATCTTTGCGGTCTCGTGAACGCTGCACCCGGAGATGACAGGACTCATGGTGTGCATCGCGGTACTCGTGGCGGCGAGCGCCTTCGGCGTGTGGCACCAACGCCGTAACGGGAGGCTGACGGTGCAGAAGCGGAAAAACCTGGATGATCAGGACGATGGGGACGGGCTGCCGCGGCTGGGCGCGGCCGAGATCGGCGCGGAGCTGGGGGAGCGGGCCACCCTCCTCCAGTTCTCCAGTGCCTTCTGCCAACCCTGCCGGGCCACCCGCCGCACCCTCGCCGAGGTCGCCGGCATGGTCGAGGGGGTGGCGCACGTCGAGATCGACGCGGAGGACCACCTCGACCTCGTGCGGGAGCTGAACGTCCTGCGGACCCCCACGGTGCTCGTCCTCGACGCGGCCGGCCGGATCGTGCGCCGCGCCTCGGGCCAGCCCCGCAAGGCCGATGTCATCGCGGCGCTCGGGGCGGCCGTCCGTGATTGATCTCCCAGATGCCGGGTGGCCCTTGACGCTGTGGGTCACGCATCGTCACTCTGACGTGATGCGGCAAGGATTCCTTCTCTACGGACGCGCCCACGTGGACCTGCTGCGGACCGCCAGTGCCCGCTGTCCGGGCGTGTGAGCACCGACGACACCCCAGCCGCCGGCCCCCGTACGGCCGGCCCAGGCCCTGCCTCGGCTCGTCCGCCCCAGCAGAAGGACAACTCCATGACGGCCTCGCCCGATCTCGGTACGCCCCGCACCGCCTCCCCCGAACTCCTGCGCTCCGTCTTCCGGCAGCACGCCGCCGGCGTCGCGGTGATCACCGCACACGGCTCCGGCCCGGTCGGCTTCACCGCCACCTCCCTCACCTCCGTCGCCGCCGAACCGCCGCTGCTGTCGTTCGGCATCGGCACCGGCGCATCGAGTTGGCCGACCGTCTCCGAGGCCGCGTACATAGGGGTCCACATACTCGGCGAGCACCAGCAGGAGCTGGCCGCCACCTTCGCGCGCAGCGGCGCCGACCGCTTCGGGCCGGCCACCTCCTGGCGGACGGGTCCCGAGGGCGTGCCCCTGCTGGACGGCGTGCTGGCCTGGCTGGTGTGCCGGGTCGTGGCACGGGTGCCGGCCGGCGACCACCGGATCGTCCTCGCCCAGCCCGTCGTCGGCGACCCCTCGGTGCCCGGCCGTCCCCTCCTCTACCACCAGGGCCGCTTCAACGCGCTGCGGGACTGAGGGGTTCCTGCGCGGTGCCTGTTTCCCGCGTTCGGGGCCGTTGGCAAGGTCACATTTCGACGGCCTTGATTCGGGGCACAAGACTGGATGTACTGGCGAGTAATATGACGGTCGGCGTGGGGAACCGCATCCGACCGGGAGCCGCCCCAACAGGCGCCTATGCTGCCAACACAAGGCAGTTCTGAAGAGACGAAGCAGGTAGGAGAGCCGGCGTGAGCTTGAGGATCGTTGTCTGTGTGAAGTACGTGCCCGACGCCACCGGCGACCGGCACTTCGCCGAGGACCTGACCGTCGACCGTGACGACGTGGACGGTCTGCTCTCGGAGCTCGACGAGTACGCGGTCGAGCAGGCCCTTCAGATCAAGGAAGCCGCCGACGACGACGCGGAGATCACGGTCCTGACCGTCGGCCCCGAGGACGCCAACGACGCGCTGCGCAAGGCCCTGTCGATGGGTGCCGACAAGGCCGTCCACGTCGAGGACGACGACCTGCACGGCACCGACGCGCTCGGCACCTCGCTCGTGCTCGCCAAGGCCATCGAGAAGACCGGCTACGACCTGGTCGTCTGCGGTATGGCCTCCACCGACGGCACGATGGGCGTGCTGCCGGCGCTGCTCGCCGAGCGGCTGAACGTCCCTCAGGTCACCCTGCTCTCCGAGGTTTCCGTCGCCGGCGGCAAGGTCACCGGCCGCCGGGACGGCGACACCGCCAGCGAGCAGCTGGAGGCCGCGCTGCCGGCTGTCGTGTCCGTCACCGACCAGTCGGGTGAGGCGCGCTACCCCTCCTTCAAGGGCATCATGGCCGCCAAGAAGAAGCCGGTGGAGTCCCTGGACCTGGACGACCTGGAGATCGACGCGGACGAGGTCGGCCTGGAGGGCGCCTGGACCAAGGTCGAGGACGCGGCCGAGCGCCCGGCCCGTACGGCGGGCACGATCGTCGAGGACGCGGGCGAGGGCGGCAAGCAGCTCGCCGAGTTCCTCGCGGGCCAGAAGTTCATCTAAGGCCCGTCCGCACCTCAACCGCCCGCATTCTTCCCGCAGGAGAGCAATCCCATGGCTGAAGTCCTTGTCTACGTCGACCACGTGGACGGCGCCGTCCGCAAGCCCACCCTCGAACTGCTCACCCTCGCCCGCCGCATCGGCGAGCCGGTAGCCGTCCACCTCGGCGCGAACGCCGAGGAGGCCGCCAAGGTCCTCGCCGAGCACGGCGCGGTGAAGGTGCTGACCGCCGACGCTCCCGAGTTCGCCGAGTACCTCGTCGCCCCCAAGGTCGACGCGCTCCAGGCCGCCTACGACGCGGTCTCCCCGGCTGCTGTGCTGCTGCCGTCCTCCGCCGAGGGCAAGGAGATCGGTGCCCGCCTCGCGGTGCGCATCGGCTCCGGCATCATCACCGACGCCGTCGACCTGGAGGCCGGCGACGAGGGCCCGGTGGCGACCCAGTCCGTCTTCGCGGCCTCGTACACCACCAAGTCCCGCGTCAGCAAGGGCACCCCGGTCATCACCGTCAAGCCCAACTCGGCCGCTCCGGAGGCCGCGCCGGCCGCCGGCACCGTCGAGCAGCTCGCGGTGACCATCGCGGACTCCTCCAAGGGCACCAAGATCGTCTCGCGCACGCCGCGCGAGTCGACCGGCCGCCCGGAGCTGACCGAGGCCGCGATCGTGGTCTCCGGTGGCCGCGGCGTCAACGGCGCCGAGAACTTCCCGGTCATCGAGGCCCTCGCCGACTCGCTCGGCGCGGCCGTCGGTGCCTCGCGCGCCGCGGTGGACGCCGGCTGGTACCCGCACACCAACCAGGTCGGCCAGACCGGTAAGTCGGTCTCGCCGCAGCTGTACATCGCGGCGGGCATCTCCGGCGCGATCCAGCACCGCGCCGGTATGCAGACCTCGAAGACCATCGTCGCCATCAACAAGGACTCCGAGGCGCCGATCTTCGACCTGGTCGACTACGGGGTCGTCGGCGACCTCTTCGACGTCGTCCCGGCCCTCACCGAAGAGGTCAAGGCCCGCAAGGGCTGAACCCGTCCGGCCCCTCGGGGTCGCTTCGGCAGACGCCTGGGGCCGCGGCCCCAGGCACGAGGCCCCGTACGCGCGCTGCGTACGGGGCCTCGTGCTTCTGGGCGCCTCAGGTGTTGGGCAGTCGGTCCTTGCCCGGTTCGCCGGCCGGTACCGGCTGGAGCACCGCGATGTCCAACGGCGCGGCCAGCGCCTCCGCGATCTCCGCGCCCAGCGCCTCCAGTGCCGGCCCCGCCGAGTGCGCGTCGAGGCTCGCCTGGTCGGCCCAGTTCTCGATGACGGTGACGCGGTCGTCGCCGGCGTGCGCCGCGTAGAGCAGGCAGCCGGGCTCGGCGTGCACGGCGGGGGCGTGCCGGCGGAACGCATCGAGGACGTGGTCACGGCGGCCGGGCTTGGTCCTGATGGTGGCGACGACTACGGGCACGGGTCCTCCTGTGGTGCGACGGCCGACGTGGTCCGGGCATGGGCGGCAGTGCCCGTGGCCGGACCGCGGCCGTGATCGTGTTCCAGAGCGGTGATCTTAGTCGCCCGTCACTCCGTCGATCTGTTCGCGCAGCAGATCCGCATGCCCGTTGTGGCGTGCGTACTCCTCTATCAAGTGGACGTAGATCCAGCGCAGGGAGAGCGTGCGGCCACCCGAGGCCTGGAACGTCTCGTCCAGCCCGTGGTCCGCCACCGCCGCGTCACAGGCGTCGATCTCGGCGCGGAAGGTGGCGAAGTCCGCCTCGGCGGTGGCCGGGTCGAGGTCGTTGAAGTCGGCGTCGGGGTCGTCCTTGGTGGCGTAGAGGGCGCTGACCTGCTCCCCGACGAAGCGCCGGCGGAACCAGACGCGTTCGACCCACGCCATGTGGCGCACCAGGCCGAGCAGGGTGAGGGTGGACGGCGCGCTGCTGGCCTTTATGAGCTGGTCGGCGCTGAGGCCGGCGCACTTGGTGAGCAGGGTGTCGCGGTGGTAGTCGAGCCAGCCCTGAAGCATCTGCCGTTCGCCGGCGACGGTCGGGAGGTCTCTGCGCGTGAGGGAGGGAGCGATCCAGGTCATGACGGCGATTGTGGCGGCGATGATCGCGGGGCGCCATGGGGTTTCCGGGCGGTGGCGCCGCGCCCGTGACCTGCGCCGCCTCGGCGCGGGGGGTGTTGACCTCGCCAACTGACCCGGATAACTTCGCTCTACGGATTGTTGATTCCATTAAGCGGAAAAACGTGCGGGCGAGGGTCCCGGGCGTCACCACCGGGAGGGTATCGAATGGGGCAGCAGGAGACCGTGGCGACGAGCCTCGCGGACACCGTACGCGAGGGGATCGGAGCCGCCCTCGCCGAGGTGGACGCGGACCTGGCCCGCCGCTACCCCGGAGACCCCGGCACCCGCCAGCCGGTGCACACGGTCTACGTCCCCGGCGACGTCTTCGCCGCCGACACCCTGCGCTCCTGGGGGGACCAGGCGCTAGCCGCCCTCGACGAGCACGCCCCCGACGCCGACGCCCTCGCCGCCGTCCTCGGTCTGCCCGACGAACTCGCCGCCGACGTCCACGACCGCGTCCGCGCCAAGCTGACCCGCGAGCCCGTCGAGGACCTGCGGATCGACTTCGAGGACGGCTACGGGCCACGCCCCGACGCCGAGGAGGACGAGGCCGCCGCCCGCGCCGCCGCTCTGGTCGCCGAGGCCTTCCGTGGGGGCACCTCCCGGCCGGAGGCTGGGGGAGGCACCGCGGCCCCCTACATGGGCATCCGCATGAAGTGCATGGAGGCCGCCGTCCGGGACCGCGGCATCCGTACCCTCGACATCTTCCTCACCGGCCTCATGGCGGCCGGCGGACTGCCCGACGGCCTCGTCCTCACGCTCCCCAAGGTCACCTACGCGGAGCAGGTCACCGCCATGGTCCGGCTGTTGGAGGCCTTCGAGAAGGCGCATGGCCTGGAGAGCGGCCGGATCGGCTTCGAGATCCAGATCGAGACCACCCAGGCGATCCTGGGCGCCGACGGCCGCGCCACCGTCGCCCGCATGATCGAGGCGGCCGAGGGCCGCGCCACCTCCCTGCACTACGGCACCTTCGACTACAGCGCCTCCTGCGGCGTCAGCGCCGCCCACCAGTCCCTCGACCACCCGGTGGCCGACCACGCCAAGGCCGTGATGCAGGTGGCCGCCGCGGGCACCGGCGTCCGGCTGTCCGACGGCTCGACGAACGTGCTGCCGGTCGGCCCCACCGCCCAGGTGCACGACGCCTGGCGGCTCCACCACGGCCTGGTCCGCCGCTCGCTGGCGCGCGCCTACTACCAGGGCTGGGACATGCACCCGGGCCATCTGCCGACCCGCTACGCGGCGGTCTACGCCTTCTACCGCGAGGGCCTGGAGCAGGCCGCGGCCCGGCTCGCCGCGTACGTGGCCAAGGCCGGCGGCGACGTCATGGACGAGCCCGCCACCGCCAAGGCGCTCAGCGGCTACCTGCTGCGCGGCCTGGACTGCGGCGCGGTCGACTCCGCCGAGGTCACCCGCCTCACCGGGTTGAGCCGGGGGGAACTTGAGGTGCTCACCGGCCGGCGGTCCGCTGCGCTTGGCTGACCTCCCACGTTTTTGGCTTTCCCGCCGTGGCCTGGCGGCCGGCGTTCTCCCCACGTTGTTCGCCTTCTCGCCGTGGGTGTTGCTCGCCGTTGCGCCTGCGGCGGGCGGGGGTTTGTCGGGTGCGGTGCCGGGCCTCCGGGGTAGGGGTGTGGGACTGCTTCGCTTTACGTCCCACACCCCTGCCCCTCCGGCCCGTCCCCTCCCGCGAGTGGGAGGAAAGGCGGTCGTGGGGGCGGGTGCGAGTGGTCCACTGCACGTAGACGACGCTCTACGGGCACCCCCACCGGTCTTCTCCACCCATCCACGGGAGGGGGCGGACCGCAGGACGAAGTCCGGAGGGGCGCACCCGCAGCCGAACAGCCCCGCGCAGCGGCAACCGCCCGCCGCAGGCGCAATGGCGAGAAAGCCGACAACGGCCGGCCGCCAGGCCAAACGGCGAGCAACATCCACGGCGGGGCGGCCGAAAACGTGGGGAGGTCAAGCCAAGGGCAAGATCTCGCCGGAGCCGCGGGCGATCAGGCGGGTGGGGATCTCCACGCTGTGCGGGGGCTCGGCGATGCCTTCGAGGCGGCGGAAGAGCAGGCCGGCGGCGGTCCGGCCCATGCGGGCCGGGTCCTGGGCGACGACCGTGATCGCGGGCCGGACGAGGTCGGCCAGCTCGAAGTCGTCGAAGCCGACGAGCGCGACCGGCCGGGGGCGTTCGCCGAGGACGCGGACGGCGGTGACGGTGACGCGGTTGTTGCCCGCGAAGAGCGCGGTGACCGGCTCGGGGGCGTCCAGCATCGCGGTGGCGGCGGCGCGCACCCGGTCTGGGGCGGTGGAGCCCAGGGAGACCCAGGAGTCGTCAACGGGCAGGCCGGCGGCGGCCATTGCGGTGCGATAGCCGCGCAGCCGCTCTCGCGCGGTGTGGATCCGCGGCTGGTCGCCGATGAAGCCGATCCGGCGGTGGCCGTGGGCGATGAGGTGGGCCACCGCGTCCTGTGCGCCACCGAAGTTGTCGGAGAGCACGGCATCGGCGTCGATCCGGCCGGCCGGGCGGTCCACGAACACGGTCGCCATGCCGGCCGCGATCTCCGGTTCGAGGTACCGGTGGTCGTCACCGGCCGGGATGACGACCAGGCCGTCGACCCGCCGGGCGCAGAGCGCGAGCACCAACTCCTGTTCGCGGGCCGGGTCCTCGGCGCTGGAGCCGTTGATCAGCAGGGCGCCGTGGCTGCGGGCGACCTCCTCTACGGCGCGACTGAGCGGGCCGTAGAAGGGGTCGGCGAGGTCCTCCAGTACGAGGCCGATGCTGGCCGTACGGCCCTTGCGCAGGATGCGGGCGGAGTCGTTGCGGCGGAAGCCCAGGGCCGTGATGGATTCCTGGACGCGCCGTTCGGTGTCCGGGGTGACGCCCGGTTCGCCGTTGACCACACGGGAGACCGTCTTGAGGCCGACCCCGGCGCGCGCCGCGACATCCTTCATCGTGGGCCGGGTGCCATAGCGGCGGGACGTGCCCCGCGCGGTGTCGGTCACGGTGTGCGGTCCTGTTTCTCTCGGCGTCGAGGTGTGGCGTCGAGCATAGCCTCTAGACAACGTTGTCAATCGAGGGAAGACTGGCGTTCACATGCCGGGCCGGTACCCCCGGCCCCCAGGCCCACCAGGAGATTCCACACCGATGCAGACGGACCTCAGCGCAGCGTTGGACATTGGCGGCACCAAGATCGCCGGCGCTCTGGTGGACGCGGACGGCAGACTGGTCGTTCGGGCCGGTCGGCCCACCCCGGCCGGCGCGGACGGGGCGACGGTGATGCGCGCGGTGGCGGAGGTGGTCCGGGAGCTGTCCGCGGGGCCCCACTGGGCGCGGGTGGCGTCGGTCGGCATCGGCAGTGCGGGCCCGGTGGACGCCGTGGCCGGCACGGTCAGCCCGGTCAACATCCCCGGCTGGCGCGACTTCCCACTGGTGGCCGGGGTCCGGGAGCTGGTCGGCGAGCGCCCGGTGGTGCTGGTGGGCGACGGCGTGGCGATGACCGCGGCCGAGCACTGGCAGGGTGCCGCGCGCGGCCACGCCAATGCGCTGTGCATGGTCGTGTCCACGGGCGTGGGTGGGGGGTTGGTCCTCAACGGGCGGTTGCACCCGGGTCCGACGGGCAACGCCGGGCACATCGGCCACATCAGCGTCGATCTGGACGGGGACCTCTGCCCGTGCGGGGCCCGTGGCTGTGTCGAGCGGATCGCCAGCGGCCCCAACATCGCCCGCCGGGCGCTGGCCAACGGCTGGCTGCCGGGCCCCGACGGGGACGCCAGTGCGGCCGCGGTCGCCGCGTCCGCCCGCGCGGGGGACGGGATCGCGCTGCGCTCCTTCGAGCGTGCCGCCCAGGCGCTGGCGGCCGGGATCGCGGCCACCGCCACGCTCGTCGAGATCGACATCGCGGTCATCGGCGGCGGGGTCGCGGGCGCGGGGGACGTCCTCTTCGCCCCGCTGCGCTCGGCGCTGCGCGACTACGCGACGCTGTCGTTCGTCTCGGGGCTGACGGTCGTACCCGCCCAAATGGGGACGGACGCCGGGGTGGTGGGCGCCGCCGCGGCCGCTGCACAACAGTCCCGTCTCGATGCCTTCGCCCCTGCACCCTGACGGCACCCACGGGCCCCCGCGCGCCCCGTAGTCTGGTGCCGACCGCACCGTGCGCCGATGCACGACGACGCTTCGTCGACGTGCGGGCGGGCACGGCGTACCGGCAGAGCTACGGGTATCGAGGGGATCGGCGACGGTGACACCGGGGGAGCGCGAGCAGCACGGGGCGGACGAGGCCGGTGGCGCGAGCGCCCCGAGCGGGCCCGGGGCGGCGGGCGGCACCCCGCCGCCGGACGCCGGCAGTGGTGCGGCCGACGGCGCGCCGGTGGCCGCCGCCGCGAGCGGGCCGGCGCCCGGCACCGACGCCGATCTGACCGGGCGTGTGCTCGGCGGCCGGTACCGGGTGACCGGACGGATCGGGCGCGGTGGCATGGGGGTGGTCTGCCGCGCCGTCGACGAGGTGCTGGGCCGTGAGGTCGCGGTGAAGGTCCTGCGTGCCTACACCGATGCCTCCGCCCCCGAACTTGCCGACCTGCGTACCCGTATGCAGCGCGAGGCGCGGGCCGCGGCGCGCATCCGGCACTCCGGTGTGGTCACCGTCCACGACGTCATCGACGAGGACGGCCGGCCGGTCATCGTGATGGAGCTGGTGGACGGCCCGTCGCTGGACGACGCCCTGGAGCAGCGCAGCCTCGACCCCCGGGAGATCGCCCGGATCGGTGCCGAGGTGATGGACGCCCTGGACGCCGCCCATCAGGTCGGCGTGCTGCACCGCGATGTGAAGCCGGGCAACGTCCTGTTGGACGGCTGGGGGCACCGCCCAGGCCGTTCAGGCACTGGGGGAGGGCGCGTGGTGCTCACCGACTTCGGCATCGCCAGCATCGAGGCGCCCGGTGACGGTGCGACCACCAACATCACCCGCAGCGGCGAACTGGTCGGCTCGCTCGACTACTTGCCGCCCGAGCGGGCGCAGGGCCAGGACCCCACTCCGGCTTCGGACATCTGGTCGCTGGGCATGACGCTGTACGCGGCCGTCGAGGGCGGTGGCGCGCCGTTCCGCCGGACCTCGGTGTGGTCGACGCTCACCGCGATCGTCACCGAGCCGCTGCCCGAGCCGCGCCGGGCCGGCCCGCTCACCCCCGTTCTGCACGCCCTGATGGCCAAGAACCCGGCCGACCGGCCGTCCGCCGCGCAGGCCCGGAGCCTGTTGCGGGCGGTGGCCGAGGGCCGCGAGCCCGCGCCGATGCCGACGCCCGGCGCGCCGCACCTGCCCACGGCGACGGACCTGCGGGCGGTCGCCCCGCCGCCTCCGCCACAGCCGTTCGACCCGCCGGCCGACGCCGCCGGTGCCACTTGTGCCGGGGGCGCGGCCGGCCCTGCCGGAGGTGCCAACGCGGCTGGGCCACCGGCTGGTTGGCCGGCGGGTGGCCCCGGAGGCCAGGGGCAGTCCCCGTCGGCGCCGGCCCCGCAGCCCATGTCCGCGCAGACGCCGCCCGCCGCCCCCGCCCCTGCGCAGGCGCCGGGGTTCTCCTACTCCACCGCCGGCCAGGCGTGCGATCCGCCCGGTGTGGTGGCGGGTCCGCCGGTCGGCAGTACGGAGACGCATCCGTACCGGGGGAGCCCGTCCGAGCGGGACACCGAGCGGCTGCCGGCCCGTGGGCGCCGCCGTGTCGTGCTCGCCGTGGCTGCGGTGCTCGCCGTGCTGGCGGCCGGCGGCGGGGTGACGTATGCGCTGGTCGGCGGCGGCCCGAGCGACACCGTCGCGAACGGCGGGCGGGAGTCGGCGGCGCCGGCTTCGACACCCGGTGGGCCGGGCACACCGAGCGTGGCCACCGGCAGGACCGATCCCAAGCACCCGGAGCGGGAGGCCGGCAAGGGGAAGGGCGACGGGCGGGGCGCGTCGCCGTCCACGTCCGGCAAGCCCTCGGACGGCGGAGCGTCCCCGGCCCCCGGGCCCGGTGGCGCGGACGGAGGTTCCGGCACCACCGGCGGCGGTACGAGCGGCGGCCACGGCGGTACCGACGGCGGCACCGCCTCGGGTGGTGCGCACGGCGGCGGCTCCGGCGGCACGGACGGTTCCGGGGGCACCACCGCCACCGGCGGCAGCGGCGGCGACCCGACGCCGTCGACGTCGTGCGTGTCCATCGGCGGTGGCAAGACCAACTGCGACGTCTGGCGCACCGCGAACTCGTACACCCAGTCCTTCCAGCAGGTCGGCACCCTGAACATGGGCACCAACTACTTCTACTGCCAGGCGCAGTTGGGGCGCCGTGAGACGTACGGGAAGTGGACCAACGTCTGGTGGGCCAAGACCGACGACGACAGCGGCAACACAGGGGTCTATGTGAGCGTCGTCTACCTCAAGGGCGGCGCGAACGACCAGCCCATCCCCGGACTGCCGGTCTGCTGACCCGCGCTCGCGAAGGCCGGCTGCCGGGGGCCGTACGCCCGCCCGGCAGCCGGCCGCTCGATGCGCCGCTCAGCAGGTGAACGTGGCGTCCGCCCAGTCGGCGTGGTCGTAGTCGATGCCGTCCCCGCCGTCGGTCACCACGAGCCGGACGGTCCGGGCCCCGGCGATCGAGGCGTGGACCGCCGTGGCGGCGTCCGTGCCGGTCACCGTGCCGGTCCCGGCGACGCGGGCGCCGTCGGCCCACACCTCGAAGCGGACCGAGCCCCGGTCGCCGACCTCGTCGTCGATCCCGACCCGGGCGTTGAAGGCGGTACAGCGCCCGCCGGTGTAGAAGCCGACCTCGCTGGTCGCATGGGTGCCCAGGCCCGTCGCGAAGCCGGTGCCGCCGATGCTGATCGGCCGGCCGTCGCCGGCGTCGCTCTCCCCGACGCTGGTGTCCTTCTCGACCGGGCCCCAGCCGTTGCCGGCGGTCAGCCAGGGCAGCGCGGCGGCGCTGGTGGTCCCGGCCGGCGGCGGTACCACGATGTGGGCGGTGCCGGGCAGGGTGGCGGTGACCCGCGCACCGCGGGGTGAGCGGTAGGCGGCGGTGAGCGGCAGGGCGTAGCGGCCGGGTGCGGCGCCGGCCGGTGCGGTGATCCGCCAGCGGGTGGTGAGCGCCCGTCCGCCGGGCAGCGCACGGGAGGTCGCGGGCGAGGTGGCCTTGACCTGCCAGCCCCGTGGGGCACGGAGCGTCACGGTGAGCTGCTCGGCGGGGGTGCCGCCGAGATTGCGCACCGTGGAGCGGAGACCGGTGGGGGTGCCGGCCTCGACCAGCGGCGTACGGTCGGTGCCGGTCTCGACGGCGGGCGGGTAGCTCGCCCAGTGCGCGTCGGCGGTGACGCGGTAGACGACGGTGCCGTGGGCGGGCACGGTCGCGGAGACGGTGCCGGTGGTGTGGGTGTCGTGGTGCTGCCACAGGTCGCGCAGCCGGTAGCCGGCGGCCTGTGGGAGGCCCGCGGCGGCGGCGGTGGTGGAGATCCGCTGCGGTTGGTCGGTCTCGTTGAACAGCGCCACCGCACGGGCGCCGTCGGCCAGTTGCTTGACCAGCGTCCAGCGGCCGGATTCGGAGGCCAGCACGGTGGCCTGCTTGCCCAGGGCGTCCTGGTCGAGGGCGATGACGTCTTTGTTCGACAGGATCTCGAAGGTCTCCGGGGCGGCCTTGCGCAGATCGGAGCCGATCAGCAGCGGCGCGGACATCATCGACCACAGGGAGAAGTGGGTGCGGTACTCGGTGTCGGTCATCCCGCCGTTGCCGATCTCCAGCATGTCGGGGTCGTTCCAGTGCCCGGGGCCGGCGTACGGCGCCAGCGGCAGGTTCTGCTTGGCGATGCCGAGCATGCTCGACCAGGAGTCACTGATGTCGCCGGTGGTACGCCACAGATGGCCTACGTCCGACGCCCACTCCCAGGGCTTGTTCTCGCCCCATTCGCAGATGCTGTAGACGATGGGGCGCCCGGTGGCCTTCAGCGCGTCCCGCATGGTGCGGTACCGCTGCTTGGCGTCCACGCCCAGGTTATTGCAGTTGTCGTACTTGAGGTAGTCCACGCCCCAGTCGGCGAACTGCTGGGCGTCGGACCGCTCGTGGCCGAGTCCGCCGGGGAAGCCGGCCGGGTTGCAGGTCTTGATGCCGGCGCTGGTGTAGATGCCGAATTTCAGGCCCTTGGAGTGCACATAGTCGGCGACCGCCTTGATGCCGTGCGGAAAGCGCTGCGGATCCGGTACGAGCTTGCCGTTCCCGTCGCGCGTGGGCAGCGCCCAGCAGTCGTCGAGATTGACGTACTGATAGCCGGCGTCCTTGAGGCCCTTGGCGAGGAACAGGTCGGCGATGCCCTTGACCATGTCCTCGTTGAACTCCGCGCGGCAGTTGGTGGAGTTCCAGTTGTTGAAGCCCATCGGGGGTGTCGCGGCGAGCCCGCCGGGGAGCCGGGGCGCCGGGGTGGGGCGCGGGGCGCCGGCGGGGCTCGGGGCGGGGGGCGTGTTCGCCGCGGCTGGCAGGGCGGTCACCCCGGCCGTACACAGCAACGCGGCGGACAGCGCTCCGACGATTCTTCGGTGGCGCCGCCCGTGGCTGGTGCGGAAGTGAACGCGCATGGTTCGCGTCCTCCGTCTTCGTGAGAGGTGTGTGTGGGGACGTGTACCTGTCACTGGCGAGTGTTTACGGTAGGGCTTGTTGGAGTCTGTTGGAAGAGGAGCGGTAACGGTTCCCTCTTGGCCTGTCAAAACCCTTGACGCACCGTCCCGTTCGGAGTGAGATCCCACCACTCGCGTTCGGTTCTGTTTGGTTCCACCCCTGAGGAGGGGGACATGGCCCAGTCAACGTTCAGCGGCGCAGCCGCGTACGGGGGAGCGGTAGGACGTCGGATGTCCCGCCGGACGCTGCTGAGGGGCGCGGCGCTCGGCGCGGGTGCCGTGGCCCTCCCGTCCCTGCTCACCGCATGCGGCGGCGGCCCCGACGGCATCACGATCGGTTCCAACGCCTCGGACGCCGTGCCGAAGAAGGCGTTCGCAGAGGCCTTCGCGGCCTACGAGAAGAAGTCGAAGAAGACGGTGAAGGTCAACACCGTCAATCACGAGAACTTCCAGGAGAACATCAACCGTTATCTCCAGGGCTCCCCCGACGACGTGTTCATGTGGTTCGCCGGAAACCGCATGCAGTACTTCGCGCAGAAGGGACTGCTCACCGACATCAGCGACCTCTGGCGGGACTTCGACGGATTCTCCGCGGCGCTGAAGAAACAGTCGACGGGCCTGGACGGCAAGCAGTACCTGGTGCCGTACTACTACTATCCCTGGGCCGTTTTCCACCGGAAGAGCGTGTTCCAGGAAAAGGGGTACGACGTCCCCAAGACCTTCGACCAGTACCGGGCGCTCGCCCGGCAGATGCAGAAGGACGGGCTGGTGCCGTTCGCCTTCGGCGACAAGGACGGCTGGCCGGCGATGGGCACCTTCGACTACCTCAATATGCGCGCCAACGGCTACGACTTCCACATCGCGCTGATGCGGGGCCAGAAATCCTGGAACAGCCCGCAGGTCAAGCAGGTCTTCGACCTGTGGCGCGGACTGCTGCCCTACCACCAAAAGGGCGCCAACGGCCGCACCTGGCAGGAGGCCACACAGGCCCTGGCGCAGAAGAAGGCAGGCATGACCGTTCTCGGACTTCCGCACCCCGGGCAGCAGTTCAGCCCCGCCGACCGCGCGGACCTGGACTTCTTCCCCTTCCCGGAAATCGACCCGGCGCACGGACAGGACGCCGTCGAGGCGCCGATCGACGGATTTCTGATGTCGAAGAAGGCCAGGGACAAGGACGGCGCGAAGGACCTGTTGACGTTCCTCGCCACGCCCGCGGCGGAGGACGTCTACCTGAAGTCCGACCCCAACAACATCGCGGTCAACAGCGGGGCGAACACCGCCGCCTACACCCCGTTGCAGAAGAAAGCCGTCCAACTCGTCGCGGGCGCCCGGCAGATATCGCAGTTCATGGACCGCGACACCCGGCCCGATTTCGCCTCGACCGTGATGATCCAGGCGATCCAGCGGTTCCTCAACGCGCCGGACGACATCGACGGCCTGGTGAACGACATCGAACGCCAGAAGAAGCAGATCTTCGCGGCCGAGTGAGCGCGCCGCCCGATGGCCACCACAGGCGCACCGCCGGTCGACGGCCGTGCACCGTGAACGACGGGGAGCGAACCGCCGTGCCGAAAACCCCCGTACGGCACGCCGGACGGCCGAGAGCGCGGCGGCACACCCGCCGCGACCTCGCCGTCCTCGGCGTGCTGCTGGGCGTACCGATCCTGCTCGACCTCACCCTGATCTGGGGTCCGACGCTCGCCTCCGTCGGCCTGTCCTTCACCACCTGGGACGGCATCGGCGACATCCACTGGGCCGGACTGAAGAATTACCAGGACCTCTTCACCGATTACCCACAGTTCTGGCCGGCGGTCCGCCACAACCTGCTGTGGCTGGCCTTTCTGGGGCTGCTCGCCGCGCCCTTCGGCCTGTTGCTCGCCGTCCTCATCGACCGCGGCGTACGCTTCAGCCGCTTCTACCAGTCGACGCTCTACATGCCGGTGGTGCTCTCGCTCGCGGTCGTCGGCTTCATCGCCCAGCTGATTCTCTCCCGGGACCAGGGCGCGCTGAACGCCGTCATCGGCGGAAAGAATCCCACCGACTGGCTGGGAGACCCCGGACTCAACATCTGGATGGTGCTGCTGGCCGCCTGCTGGCGGCACACCGGCTACGTCATGATTCTCTATCTCGCCGGCCTGAAATCCGTGGACCCCAGCCTCAAAGAGGCCGCCGCCATCGACGGCGCGAGCGAACGGCAGGCATTCTTCCGGGTCGTCCTGCCCACCCTGCGGCCGGTGAACGTCATCGTCGGCGTCATCACCGTCATCGAGTCGCTGCGCGCCTTCGACATCGTCTACGCCGTCAACAAGGGCCGCAACGGCCTGGAACTGCTGTCCGTACTCGTCACCGACAACATCGTCGGAGAGGCCAGCCGGATCGGATTCGGCTCGGCGATCGCCGTGGTCCTGCTCCTGGTCTCACTGGGCTTCATCGTGACCTATCTCGTCCAGGAAATCCGAGGGGAGCAGCACCGATGACCGTCCTCCCTGCCCCGCGCCCGGCGCCCGGCCGCCCCGTCCCGGCCCGACCCCGCGGACGGTTCGGCGTCCAGATCTTCCTGCTCGCCGTCTCCCTGGCCTTCCTCGCCCCGCTGCTCCTGGCCGTCTACGCCTCGCTGCGCCCCTACGAGGAGACCGCCGCACACGGCTACTTCTCCCTCCCGCGCCACCTCTCCTTCGACTACTACCGCCAGGCATTCGTCGACTCCGGAATGAGCAAGTACTTCCTCAACTCACTCCTCATCGCCGTTCCCGGAGTCCTGCTCACCCTCTTCCTCGCATCCTTCGTGGCCTTCGCCGTGTCCCGGCTGCGCATCCGTTTCGGCGTCGTCCTGCTGATGGTCTTCACCGCCGGAAACCTGCTGCCCCAACAGGTGATCGTCACCCCGCTCTACGTCCTGTTCAACAGGATTCCGTTGCCGTACTGGATGTCCGACTCGATGACGCTGTACGACTCCCTCTGGGCCGTCATCGCGGTACAGATCGCCTTCCAACTCGGTTTCTGCGTCTTCGTCCTGGCGAATTTCATGCGCACCCTGCCGCGGGAAATCCTGGAGGCCGCGATCGTCGACGGCGCCGGTGTCTGGACGCAGTACCGGCGCGTCACCCTTCCGCTCTGCCGCCCCGCATTGGCCGCGCTGGGCACCCTGCAATTCACCTGGATGTACAACGACTTCCTCTGGGGCCTGGTCTTCCTCTCCGACGGCGACAAACTCCCGGTCACCTCGGCGCTGAACAATCTGCGCGGCCAGTTCTTCACCGACTACAACCTGCTCGCGGCGGGCTCCATCCTCGTCGCGCTACCGACGATCCTGGTCTTCCTGCTCCTCCAGCGGCATTTCATCGCCGGACTGACGCTGGGCGCGAGCAAGGGGTAGCGGCCGTGCGAGGCAGCGATCGCGGCCCGCCCGACGCGCCGCCGTCATATGCGGATTCCGGTATGCCGGCGCGGGTACAAGCACCGGGTGTGCGGGTGAGGGTTTCGGTACTGGAGGGGCGGGGGAGCGCTTGTTTGCCGGGGGCTTCGCGGCGGGGGAGACGAGACCGGTACCCCCCTCGCGATGCATTTCACGATCGGTGCGTCCACGGGTGTGCGCAAGCTCCCTGGCCGGGCCGGTGGTCGAATGCGCAACGTTCCTGGTCGTGCGCGCGGCCCCTGGTCCCCGGCGTTTCCGTGGCAGGGTGTTGCGGGCAACTCACCTGGGTCTAGGGAAGAGGGGAAACCGTGATCGTCTGGCTGAACGGCACGTTCGGTGCGGGCAAGACCAGTACGGCTCATGAATTGCTCGACCTGCTTCCCGGAAGCACGCTCTACGACCCCGAACTCATCGGCACCGGCCTGCGGTTGATGCTGCCGGCCAAGCGGCTGGAGGAGGTCGACGACTATCAGGACCTGCCGTCCTGGCGGCGGATGGTCGTGGACACCGCCGCGGCGCTGCTCACCGAGGTCCCCGGCCCCCTGGTGACGCCGATGACGCTGCTGCGCCAGGACTACCGCGACGAGATCTTCGGCGCCCTCGCCGCCCGCCGGATACCGGTACGGCACATCCTGCTGCATGCGGAGGAAACGATCCTTCGGCAGCGTATAGCGCACCGCGCCGAGCAACCCGGAGACCCCGGGACCCAGGAGTCCACCCGCCGCTGGAGCCTGGAACACCTGGGGTTGTACGCCGACGCGCTGGCGTGGCTCACCGACGATGCGCACGTCGTCGACACCACCCGGCTGACGCCCCGACAGGCCGCCGAACGGGTCGCCGAGGCGGTCCGGACAGGCGCCGGCGCCTGCGACATCGTGCAGACCCCCGAGCCGACCGCCGAGACGCTCGCCGCCGGCGTACTGCTCTTCGACGACCAGGACCGGGTGCTGCTCGTCGACCCCACGTACAAGGCCGGCTGGGAGTTCCCCGGCGGCGTCGTCGAACGCGGGGAGCCGCCCGCCCACGCCGGCGTACGGGAGGTCGCCGAGGAACTCGGCATCGAGCTGCCGCGCGCGCCCCGGCTCCTGGTGCTGGACTGGGAGGCCCCGCAACCGCCCGGCTTCGGCGGCCTGCGACTGCTCTACGACGGCGGCACCCTCACCGACGACCGGATCAGCAAGCTGCTGCTGCCCGGCTCCGAACTGCGCGACTGGCGCTTCGTCACCGAGGCCGAGGCCGAGCGGATGCTGCCACCGGTCCGCTGGAACCGCCTGCGCTGGGCCCTACGAGCCCGCGAACGCGGCTGCCCACTGCATTTGGAGGCTGGGGTTCCGCTTGGCTGACGTTCCGCTGCGCTTGGCTTGACTTCCCACGTTTTTGTCTGCGGCGCCGTGGCCTTGGCGGCCGGCGTTCCCCGCACGTTTTTGGCTTTCCCGCCGTGGTGGCTTGTCGCCGTTGCGCCTGCGGCGGGCGTGGGTTGTCGGGTGCGGTGACGGTCCTCCGGGGCAGGGGTTCCGGACTGCTTCGCTTTACGTCCGGAACCCCTGCCCCTCCGGCCCGTCCCCTCCCGTGAGTGGGTGGTGAGAGGCCGGTGGGGGCGGGCATCGTCTGTCGACTGCCGGCAGGGGACCACTCGTGTCCACCCCCACCGGTCTCCTTCTCTCCCACACCCGTAGCGAACAGCCCCGCGCAGCGGCACCGCCCGCCGCAGGCGAAAAGGCGAGAAAGCCGACAACGGCCGGGCCGCCAGGCCCAACGGCGAGCAACACCCACGGCGGGAAAGCCAACAACGTGGGAAGTCAGCCAAGCGCAGCGATTCGTTGGAGGAAGAGCGCCTCCGCCAGCGACAACCGTTCCAGCTCCTGTGGCGAGACGCTCTCGTTGACCGCGTGGATCTGGGCCTCCGGCTCGCTCAGGCCGATCAGCAGGATCTCCGCGTCCGGGTAGAGGCCGGCCAACGTGTTGCACAGCGGGATCGAGCCGCCCATGCCGGAGGTCTGCATCTCGACGCCGTCGTACGCCTCCCGCAGCGCCGCCGCCATCGACGCATACGCCGGGCTGCTGGTGTCCGCGCGGAACGGCTGGCCCTGCCCGACCTGTTCGACCGCGACCCGCGCACCCCACGGAGCGGCGTTCTCCAGGTGCGCGGCGAGCAGCTTCGTCGCCGCCGCCGCGTCGATGCCCGGCGGCACCCGCAGGCTCACCAGCGCCCGCGCGCCGGCCTGCACGGACGGGGTGGCGCCGACCACCGGCGGGCAGTCGATGCCCAGCACCGTGACCGCCGGGCGTGCCCAGATCCGGTCCGCGACCGATCCGTTGCCGATCAGCTCGACGCCCTCCAGGACCTTGGCGTCGTTGCGGAAGTCATCCTCCGGGTACGGCAGGCCCTCCCAGGTGGCGTCCGTGGCCAGCCCGTTCACCGTCGTCGAGCCGTCCTCGGCGCGCAGCGAGTCCAGGATCCGGATCAGCGCCGCCAGCGCGTCCGGGGCCGCGCCACCGAACTGGCCGGAGTGCAGGTTGCCCTCCAGGGTGTCGACCTGGACCCGCACCAGCGTCATTCCGCGCAGGGTCGCGGTCACCGTCGGCAGCCCGGCCCGGAAGTTGCCGGTGTCGCCGATGACGATCGCGTCCGCGGCCAGCAGCTCCGGGTGCGCCTCGGCGTAGCGCTCCAGGCCGCCGGTGCCCTGCTCCTCCGAACCCTCCACGATCACCTTGACGTTGACCGGCACCCCGCCGTGCTCCTTCAGCGCCCGCAGCGCCGTCAGGTGCATGATCAGGCCGCCCTTGCAGTCGGCGGTGCCCCGGCCGTACCAGCGGCCGTCGCGCTCGGTCAGTTCGAACGGCGGGGAGACCCAGGCCGCCTCGTCCAGCGGCGGCTGCACGTCGTAGTGCGCGTACAGCAGCACAGTGGGGGCGCCGGCCGGGCCGGGCAGGAAGCCGTACACCGACTGTGTGCCGTCCGGAGTGTCCAGCAGCGCCACGTCCTGGAAGCCGTCCGCCCGCAGCGTGTCGACGATCCAGTTGGCGGCCGCCTCGCACTCGCTCTTGGGGAACTGGGCCGGGTCGGCGACCGACTTGAAGGCCACCAGCTCGGCCAGCTCGGTCCTGGCGCGGGGTTGCAGCGCGGCAACGGTGTGCGCGAGGGGGCTGTCAGACATGGAACGCTCCTTGTGGGCGCGGCGTGGTGTGCAGTACAGCCGTCCTGGGCCTCGTGAGCCGGACGGGCCGGACGGTAGGGGGCGGCCACCGGACCGGACGTCGGGCCGGATCGGTGTGCCACGCCCCACGGGCATCAGTGCCCCGATCTTCCCACAGGCCGTCCCGGCGGCGACGGCCCGTAGGATGCGGGCGGTACGCCAAGCCGGTCTCGAACGGGAGCAGAAGCACAGGTGAGCAGCGAGCGGGCAGCGGAGGACAACCAGCGGGTGTGGGACGTCGTGGTGGTGGGCGGGGGGCCGGCGGGCGCCTCGGCCGCGCACGCCGCGGCGTGTACGGGACGCCGGGTGCTGCTCCTGGAGAAAGCCCGGCTCCCGCGCTACAAGACCTGCGGCGGCGGCATCATCGGCCCGTCGCGGGACGCGCTGCCACCCGGTTTCGAGCTGCCGCTGCGCGACCGGGTGCACGCCGTGACGTTCTCGCTGAACGGGCGGCTCACCCGCACCCGCCGCTCCAAGCGCATGCTGTTCGGGCTGATCAATCGCCCTGAGTTCGACGCCCGGTTGGTCGAGTCGGCCAAGGACGCCGGCGCCACGGTCCGTACCGGCGTCACGGTCGCCCGGGTGGAGCAGCACGGCGCCGAGGTGCCCGACCGGCGCACCGTCGCCGTGGTGCTGGGCGACGGCGAGGTGGTGCTGGCGCGCGCCGTGGTCGGTGCGGACGGCAGCGCGGGCCGCATAGGGGCACACGTCGGCGTCAAGCTCGACCAGGTCGACCTCGGGCTGGAGGCGGAGATCCCGGTGCCGGAGCCGGTGGCCGAGGACTGGTCGGGCCGGGCGCTCATCGACTGGGGTCCGATCCCCGGCAGCTACGGGTGGGTCTTCCCCAAGGGCGACACCCTCACCGTCGGCGTCATCTCGGCCCGCGGCGAGGGCGCGGCGACCAAGCGCTATCTGGACGACTTCATCGGCCGGCTGGGCCTGGCCGGATTCGAGCCGAGCATCTCGTCCGGGCACCTGACCCGTTGCCGGGCCGACGACTCGCCGCTGTCCCGCGGCCGGGTGCTGGTGTGTGGCGACGCGGCCGGACTGCTGGAGCCCTGGACGCGGGAGGGCATCTCCTTCGCGCTCCGTTCCGGTCGGCTCGCCGGTGAGTGGGCGGTCCGGGTCGCCGAGGCGCACGACGCGGTGGACGCCCGCCGGCAGGCCCTCAACTACGCCTTCGCCATCAAGGCCGGCCTCGGCGTGGAGATGGGCGTGGGGCGCCGGATGCTCAAGGTCTTCTCCCGCCGTCCCGGCCTGATGCACGCCGCGGTCACGACCCTCCGCCCGGCCTGGCAGGCCTTCGCGAAGATCACCCGCGGTACGACCACGCTCGCCGAGATGGTGGCCACCAAGTCGGTGGCGCGCCGGGCACTGGAGACGCTGGACCGGGCGTGACGGTCCGGCGGGCGCGGTCCCGCCGGACCGGCGCCGTACGGCTCGGCGCCCGATGAGACGGTGCGGCTCTCGCCCCCGTGGGCTTCCGTGTTCTGTTCGGGGTGTGTGCTCGGGTCAGGATTCGGTGATCCGGAAGACGGGGTGGCGGGGGGCCGCGGCGAGGAGTTCCTCGTCGGTGGAGGCGGCGGTGACGTCGCCGAAGTACCTCTTGACCTCCCAGCCCCAGCGCCGGAGGTAGGCGCGCAGCAGCGCGGGGGTCTCCGCGGGCGGCACCTCCACGGCGGTGAAGGCGCGAGTGCGGCGGCCGACGCGGAGTTCGCCGCCGCCGGCTGCGCGCATATTGCGCACCCACTCGGAATGTCCGCGCGCCGAGACCAGGTACCGGGCTCCCTCGTACGTGATGGGGTTGACGGGGACGCGTCGCATTGCGCCGCTCTTGCGGCCGCGGACGGAGAGGTCGGCGGAGCCGGCCAGGCTGATGCCGCGGCGGGCGAGCCAGCCGATGGTGCCGTTGAGCCAGATGGCGAAGCGGCCGGGCTTGACGTAGTGGGACGTGGCGGACATGGCGGGCTCCTTTGGGGTCGGTTCGGGGGTTCTGCGCTCGGTGGTTCTGCGCTTCGGTGGTTCTGCGGTTCGGGGTGGGGTGGGGCGAGGTGGCGAGGGCTGGGCACTGCTCGCGGTCGGGGGCGCCGCTTGCTGGGCGGAGCGTCGTGACGCGAGTTGAACGGTGATCCGTTTCGTGAGCACTGCTTCGTGAGCACTGCTCTCGCTTGAGAGCAGTGTGCAGGCATGGGGTGTGTCAAAGCAAGAGCAGTGCTCTCGTTTTTGTTCGGTGCTCCAAAAGCTGGCACACTGCTCTCCATGACTGCGATCCGAGGAGCCAGAGAACGAGCCCGTAGCGAGATCACCGAAGCGATCAAGGCCGAGGCCCGTCAGCAGCTCGCTGCCGAGGGTGCCGCCAAGCTCTCCCTGCGGGCGGTCGCCCGCGCACTCGGGATGGCCTCCTCGGCGCTCTACCGCTACTTCCCCAGCCGCGACGACCTGCTGACCGCGCTGATCGTCGACGCCTACAACGCCCTCGGCGAGGCCGCGGAACGCGCCCGGGACGCCGTTCCGGCGTCCGCCGCGGCGAACCCGGTCGCCCGGTGGAGCGCCATCTGCACCGGCGTCCGCATCTGGGCCCTGGCCCATCCGCACGAGTACGCGCTGATCTACGGCTCGCCGGTGCCCGGCTACCACGCCCCGAGCACCACCACCGAGCCGGCCGCGCGGGTCGGCCTCGCGCTGATCGGCGTCGTCCGCGACGCCCACGCCGCGGGTGCGGTGAAGGAGCCCGCGGAGCCGTTGCCGGACGCGGTGGTGGGCGACGCCCTGGCGCTCGGCGCGGAGCTGGGAGTGGAGCTGCCCGGCACGGTGCTGGCGCGCCTCGTCGGGGCCTGGGCGCAGCTCTTCGGGCTGCTGAGCTTCGAGCTCTTCGGCCAGTTCAACCGGGTGGTCGAGGCCCGCGCCGCCTTCTTCGAGCAGGCGGTCCTCCAACTGGCCCGCAGCGTCGGCCTCAGCACACCGCGCTGACCCGTCGGCCGCGCCGGTCCCTACTCCCGTGGGAGTACGGGCGATCACTGCGCCCGGCGGACGCCGCCGGGCCCCGCCGCGGTCTAGCGTGACGACATGGAGAACGCACGGCCGCGGTGGGCGCGGCGCTGCCTCGGCCCGGCGTGGGAGCGGTGGCTGACGGTCCCGCCCGATGCGCCGCACGGCCGGTCCGGCACCCGGTTGCCGTGGCTCTCGACGCTCGTCGTGACGGTGTTCGTGACCGTCGGCTCCGGCTTCGCCGGCCACAACCAGCCGGACCGGGTCCCGCTCGACGCCCTCGGCCGCGCCCTCCTGATCCTCGGCGCGGCCGTCCTCCTCTTCCGGCACCGCCACCCCCGCACCGTCACCGTCGGCACCGCCGCGGTCGGCACTGCCTACCTCGCCGCCGGCTATCCGTACGGACCGGTCTTCCTCCCCCTCGCCCTCGGCGCCTTCGCGGCGATCGTCGCCGGACACCGCCGGGTGGCCTGGTGTGCGCTGGGCGGGGTGTGGGCCGCCCATCTCCTGGTCGCCCACTGGCTGTACCGCTGGCTGCCGCCGGCGCACGACGGCCCGGCCCCGTGGGGGCAGGAACTGTTCGTCGCCGCCCTGGTGGTGGCCGTGGCGGCGCTCTCCGAGCTCGTACGGGTGCGCCGTGAGCAGCTGGCGAGGGCGCGCGCCGAACGGGCCGCCGCGGAACGCCGCCGGGCCGACGAGGAGCGGCTGCGGATCGCCCGCGAGCTGCACGACGTCCTCGCGCACAGCATCTCGGTCATCAACGTCCAGGCGGGCGTGGGACTGGCGCTGCTGGACCACGACCCGGAGCAGGCGAGGACCGCGCTGACCACCATCAAGGTCGCGAGCAAGGAGGCGCTCGGCGAGGTCCGCCAGGTCCTCGACACCCTGCGCACCGCGGGCGACGCGCCGCGCTCCCCGGCGCCCGGACTGGACCGGTTGCCGGAACTCACCGCACAGGCCGGGAGTGCCGGTCTCGTCGTGGACGTCACGACGGAGGGCACCCCCACGCAGCTGGCGCCCGGCAGCGACCTCGCCGCCTTCCGCATCGTCCAGGAGGCGCTCACCAACATCGTCCGCCACTCGGGTTCGCGCACCGCCCGGGTGCTGCTCGACCACGGCCCCGCGGCGCTGGAGATCACGGTCGACGACGACGGCCCGGCGACGTCCGGTACGGGCGAGTCGGCCGGCGGTGGCAACGGCCTGATCGGGATGCGCGAGCGGGCCGCCGCGCTGGGCGGCACCGTCCAGGCGGGTCCGCGCGCCGACGGCGGCTTCCGCGTCCGGGCCCGCATCCCGCTGGCGCCGAGGGCGGAGGCGAGGGCGGCGGCCGGGGCGCGCCCCGGGGCCGGGCCGGAGCCGACCGCCCCCGGTCGGCCGGCCGACCCGGACGCGGCCCCGGGCGCCGATACGGTGGCCCCGACGACCGGCACCGAGGAGGAGTCGTGATCCGGGTACTGCTCGCCGACGACCAGCTGCTCGTCCGAGCCGGGTTCAAGGCGCTGCTGGACGCCCAGCCCGACATCGAGGTGGTCGCGGAGGCCGCGGACGGGCAGCAGGCGCTCGCCGCGGTGCGTCAACACCGGCCGGACATCGTCCTGATGGACATCCGGATGCCGGTGGTGGACGGTCTGGTCGCCACCCGGCGGATCACCGAGGATCCGCGGCTGCCCGAGGTGAAGGTCGTCATGCTGACCACCTTCGAGCTGGACGAGTACGTCTTCGAGGCGATCCGCTCCGGGGCGTCCGGCTTCCTGGTCAAGGACACCGAACCCGAGGAGCTGCTACGGGCCGTGCGCGCGGTCGTCGCCGGCGATGCGCTGCTCTCGCCCGGCGTCACCCGCCGTCTGATCGCCGAGTTCGCCGCCCGTTCCAAGGAGCCGGCCGCCGCCGACGCGCTCGGTGAACTCACCGACCGGGAACGGGAGGTGATGGCCCTGGTCGGCATCGGCCTGTCCAACGAGGAGATCGCCCGCCGTCTCGTCGTCAGCCCGCTCACCGCCAAGACCCATGTCAGCCGGACCATGGTCAAGCTGGGCGCCCGCGACCGCGCCCAACTGGTCGTCCTGGCCTACGAGTCGGGGCTCGTCCGCCCCGGCTGGCTGGGCTGAGGCGGCGCGGACCAGATGACGTCCGGCCAGGTGGGGCGGGCCGGCGGCAGCGCGGGCCGGTGGCGCGGCACCCGGACGGTCCGGACCGCGCACACCACCCCGCCGATCGCCGTCAGTCCCCCGGTCGCGGAGCGCGCCCGGGGCCCGGCGTTCCCTCCGTCGCTCAGATGCCCCCGTTCTCCCGCCACAGCCGGGCCAGTGCGGCGTCGCCGGTGATCGTCACCGCGTCCCAGGGGAGGCGGTTCCAGAGCGTCAAGTAGAGCTCCTCGGCGGGGCCCTCGATCGTGCAGTCGGCCGGCTTGTCGGACGCCGGGGCGTCGGCGCCGGTGTCCGTACCCGCGGTGCGCAGCGCGCGCGCCGGACCGTCGGAGAGCTGGACGGTCCACTCCGCGTCGGGGGTGTCCGTCGCGCGCACCCTGAGCGTCCGGGGGACGTCCGTGCGCAGTCGGCTGCGGTCGAGGCTGTGGATGCCCGCCAGGAGTTCGTCGATGCCGTCGGCGGCGAAGGCGGAGGGGAGCGGGGTGAGGGCCGCGCCGGTCGCCTGCTGGGCGTCCACGCGGTGCACCGACGTTTCGTGCGCCTGCCGGCGCGCCCAGAACTCCAGTGGGGACGCTGCGGGCCAGAACGACCAGGCCGTCAGGTCCCGGGGGGCGGAGTGCAGCGCCAGGACGAGGTGGTGGTGGCCCTCGCGCAACCAGCCGACCAGTGCGTCGTCGGCCAGATCGGGCGCCTCGGCGGGCCGGCTGGGCTGCTGCGCCCCCTGCGTCACGATCTCCGTCGCCCAGCGGTGGACCCGCCCGACGTGGGTGACCAGATCGCGCATCCGCCACTCCGGACAGGCCGGGACGGCGGCGTCCGGCCCCGCCTCCTCGGCGGCGTCGGCGAGCAGGCCTCCGTCGAGGCGAAGCGTTTCGACGAACTCAGTGATCTCCATGTTCCCGAGTGTGCCAGCCGGCACTGACAGCCACCTCCCCGCGGGTCGCGGCGGCCGTCGCCGCGACCAACTCCCCTGCGGACGCGGCAGATCCAAGACCGCGCGAAAGCTTGAGCGCCGGCACGGGGGAGGCCCGGCACCCGTAGGGCCGGTGCCGGTGCCTCATGGCCGTACGGGGTGGTGCGCACCGCGGGTGGCGTACGCGATGCCGGCGGCGAGCGCGGCGAGCAGGGCGACCGTGGTCAGCGCGGCCGGCAGGGTGGCCGCCTCGGCGAGGAACCCGATGGCGGGCGGGCCGAGCAGCATCCCGCCGTAGCCGACCGTGGAGGCCACGGCGACGCCGTCCGCGCCGCCGGCCTCGCCGGCCCGGGCGATGGCGATCGGGAAGATGTTGGCGAGCCCGATTCCCGCGACGGCGAAGCCGAGGCAGGCCGCCCAGGCGGTCGGGGCGAGCGCGCCGAGCAGCATGCCGGCGGCCGCCGTGGTACCGCCCGCCACCAGGGCACGGGCCGGTCCGAAGCGCTGCACCACCGTGGTCCCGGACAGCCGCCCGGCGGTCATCGCCAGCGCGAACACCGCGTATCCGGCGGCGGCCAGGCCGGGCCCGGCGGCCAGGTCCTGGGAGAGGTGCAGTGCGCCCCAGTCGGCCAGCGCCCCCTCGCCGTACGCGGTGCACAGCGCGATCAGCCCGAAGACCAGCACCAGGCGCCGTCCGCGGACGGCACCGCCGGCGCCTCGCGGACGGCCCGGCTGCTCCGCCGGCAGCCGCTCGGGCACGACCGGGGCCGGGTGGGTGTGCAGCGCGCGTCCCGCAACGGCCGTCACCAGCAGGCCGATCGCGGCGAGCAGGGACAGGTGGACGAGCGGGGAGAGGCGGCCCGCGAGCAGTCCGCCGAGCCCCGCGCCGAGCATGCCGCCGAGGCTGAAGGCGGCGTGGAAGCTCGACATCACGGGGCGTCGCAGGGCGGCGATGAGGTCGACGGCGGCGCTGTTCATGGCGACGTTCAGGGAGCCGTAAGCGGCGCCGAAGACCAGCAGGACCAGCCCCAGCGCGGTCGCGGAGCGGGCGAGCGGCGGCAGCAGGATGCTCAGCGCCAGGGCGGCGGCGGAGGCGGTCGTCACGGCGTGGCTCCCGAACCGCCGGCACAGCCGCCCGGTGAGCATCATGAAGGCGACCGCGCCGGCCGACACGCCGAGCAGGGCGAGCCCGAGGGCGCCCGCGCCGGCGCCGGTCTGCGCCTTGATGGCGGGGATGCGGACCACCCATCCGGCGAAGAGGAAGCCGTCCATGGCGAAGAAGGCCGTGACGGCGATGCGCAGCCGGGGCAGGGAGCGGTCGAGGGGCGGGTGCGACGGGTGGACGGGGTGTCGATCGGTCGGGACGGAGCCACGGCCCCGGGAAAGGACCCTCCGTATTTTGTTTAGTGTCGGCACAAAGCCAGAATAGGGGTGTGACCCAGACTCGGACAACCAGGTTGGAGCGGGGCCGTAGCGCCCTCGGCCCCGCACTGGAGCTCGTACACACCGGACGCGCGCCCACCCGTGCCGTCCTGACCTCCGAACTCGGCGTGACCCGCGCGACCGCGGGCGCGGTGGCCGCCGAGCTCGAAGCGCTCGGCCTGATCACCGTCGACTCCCGGCCCACCGCCTCGGCCGGCTCCCAAGGGCGCCCCTCCCACAAGCTGTTCGTCGCCGAGAACGGTCCCGTCGTGCTCGCCGTGCAGATCCACGCGGACGGCTTCCGGGTCGCACTGGTCGGCCTCGGTGGGCGCATCGTCGCCACGTCGAGCGGCTGCGGCACCATCCCCGCCGACCCGGCCCACGTCCTCGCCGACGTCGTCGCGGCCGGCTCGGCCCTGCTGCGCGAGACCGGGCGGCGCTGCCTGGGCGCCGGCCTCGCCGTGCCCTCCGCGGTCGCCGAACCGGACGGGGAGGCCCTCAATCCGCTGCACCTGGCCTGGCCGTCCGGCGCCCCCGTACGCGCACTCTTCCGGCAGGCGCTCGCCGACGCCGGCATCACCGGCGCCACCGAGGCGATCGGCTTCACCGGCAACGACGTCAACCTCGGCGCCCTCGCCGAACACCGGCACGGCGCCGGCCGGGGCGCGCGCGACCTGCTCTGCGTGGCCTCGGGCCACCGCGGCGTCGGCGGGGCGCTGGTGCTCGACGGCCGCCTGCACAGCGGGAGTTCCGGCCTGGCGCTGGAGGTCGGCCATCTGACCGTCAATCCCGAGGGCGCGCCCTGCCACTGCGGCAGCCGCGGCTGTCTGGACGTCGAGGCGGACCCGCTGGCCTTCCTCGTCGCCGCCGGGCGCGAACCGGGTCCCGAGGTCTCGCTGCTCCAGCAGGCCGCCGACCTGCTCCGGAACGCGTACGCCGACCCGGGCGTGCGCGCCGCGGCGGATCTGCTCATCGACCGCCTGGGCCTCGGCATCGCCGGACTCGTCAACATCCTCAACCCCGACCGGATCATCCTCGGCGGGCTGCACCGCGCCCTGGTGGAGGCCGACCCGGAGCGGCTGCGCGCGGTGGTCGCCGACCGCAGCCTGTGGGGGCGCAGCGGCGGCGTGCCCATCCTGCCGTGCAGCCTCGACCACAACAGCCTGGTGGGCGCCGCGGAGTTGGCCTGGCAGCCGGTGCTGGACGATCCGCTGGTGGTGCTGGAGCGGTAGCCCCGGTCGACGGCCGGCGGGGTTTTGACCGCTGAGAGCGGCTGGGGACCGTCCGACGGGTCATGGCCGGGTCCGCGGCGTTCCCCGGCCAACGCGGGGAGGCGCCCCCGGCACGGCCTTTCCGACCCTGACCCGTCGGACAGACCTCAGCGGCCGGCCGCCGGCCACCGGGCGGCGAACGCCCGCCCCGGATTGGCGGTCAGGAACCGCGTCACCAGGTCCTTCCCCAGGGTGCGGGCGAGCCGCTCCCGGTGGCCGCGCAGCAGATGCGGCATCCCGGGGCCGCCGTTGACCGACCGGGCGTCCGCCGTCGTGGTGTCCCCGCCGAGCAGGATCCGGTCCCCGAAGCCCGCGTCGGCGAGCGCGGCCAGCGCCTCGGGCAGCCGCCAGTCGGTCGCGTGGTGGGCGCGCGAGGGGCCGTCGAACGCCAGATACGCCCCGGCCTCGGCGGCCGCGCGGTGCACCACCGGATCCGGCGAGCGGTTGAGGTGTCCCAGGACCACCCGGTCCGGGGACACCGCCAACTCCCCGCAGAGCAGGTCGAGCACGTCCAGGGCCCCGGTGCCCAGCTCCAGGTGGACGCCGATCGCCGCACCGGTCGCCCGCTGCGCCTCGGCGGCCGCGGCCATGGTGTACCGGGCATGCCGGTCCAGGCCGTGGAAGCCGCCGGCGACCTTGATCATCCCGGCGCGGGGGCCGGCGCCGCCGATCCCTTCGGTCAGCTCGGCGACGAACAGCCCGGCCAGATCCGCACGGATGCGGTCCAGCACCTCGGGGGCGTAGTGCACCGCCTGGTGGAGTCCGGTGGCGGCGACGATCCGCACCCCCGACTCCCGTGCCAGCCGCGGGAGTTCGTCCGCACGTCGCCCCATGCCGTACGGCGTCCACTGGATCACCGCGGCACCGCCGGCCGCGCGGAAGGCGGACAGCTCGGCCGCCGCGGCCCTGGGATCGGCCAGCTCCTGGCCGGGCAGCCGGGGGCTGCGGAGGAAGAGGTGGTCGTGCGCGTCGCACACGCCGAGGTCGGCGGGGGAGAGGTCGCCGAGGACCGTGCGGACGGCGGGAGCCGGCCCGTCGGCCCGCCCGTGCCCGGTGGGCGGCGTCACCACTGCCGCCCCGGACGCAGTCGGGCGGTGCCGGGGGCGGACAGGTGCAGCACCTGGAAGCGGTCGCCCGCGCGCTCCGGTGCGGCATCCGCCCAGAGCGTGACGTGGACGAGTTCCCAGTGCCGAGGGTCGAGGCCCAGCGCGGTGGAGTGCACCCCGTCCGCGGTGGCCAGCTCCTCGTGCTCGGCCACCGCGTCCGCCACCGCGGTGGCCGGATCGGTGCCCTCGCCGAGCGTCTCGGTCCGCCGGGTGAAGGCGCGGGGGAGCGCCCCGGCAGCGGGCCCGGGCCGGTGGAAGAGCCCCTGCCAGTGCCGGACGACCGGCCGCCCGAAGTCGCCGACCACCCCGCGGAACCCGTCGCCGAGGAGGAACCGGTTCATCGCCTCCGGGTCGGCCCACAGGTAGAACGGCGCGTACTGGTTGACGGGCGAGCCGTCGACCCCGCGCTCGCGGATTCCGTACGCCTTGAGGCCGAGCCCCTCGAAGGCGTCCAGGAGGTGTCCCCGGGACGCCACGCGGCGCCGGATGATCTGCATGTCGTAGTCGGCCGGCAGGGTGATCGTGTACTGCATGGCGTGCATGGGCAACTCCGTGCGGGTGGGGAGGGGCGGCGAGGAGCGGGCGGTGGCGTGCGGGCGGTGGCGCGCGCCGTGACGGGCCGCGGGTGCGGTGTCAGGCGCCCGGGTACTCCTCCGCGGTGACCGGGTCCGCCCATGTGGTCGTGGTGCCGTCCGGGGCCGCTTCGACAGTCGCCAGATGGGTCATGAAGGTGTCCGGTGCCGCACCGTGCCAGTGCCGCTCGCCGGGCGCGATCCAGACCGTGTCCCCGGCGCGGATCGGCTCGACCGGACCGCCCGCCCGCTGGACCAGGCCGGCGCCCTCGGTGACGTGGAGGACCTGGCCGTGCGGATGGGTGTGCCAGGCGGTGCGGGCGCCGGGCGCGAAGTGCACGCTGAACATCCGGAGGCGGGACGGCGCCGGCGGGGCGGCGAGCTCGTCGAGCCAGACGGTGCCGGTGAAGTGCGCGGCCGGGCCCGGCCGGCTGGCGGGACGCTGTCGGGTGATCTCCATGGGGGTCAACTCCTGTGAAAGGTGCGGGACTTCGCCGTGCGTCCGGGGCGGGGCGGCGGCACGGGGGCGTCCCAGACCGGTCGGGCGCCGGTCAGTCGGTGGTGGCGCCGGAGTCGGGGCGGCCGGCGGTCGTCTGTGCGGCGAGCAGGGCGAGCACGCCGTGGACGGCCGCGTCGAACGGCGCCGGGTCGTCGGCCGCGCGGGCCAGCACATAGCCGCCCTGGACCACGGCCGCGACGGTCGTCGCGGTGGCCGCCGGGTCCAGCGTCGCGGACACCTCGCCGCGCCGCTGCCCCTCGGCGAGCACCTCGCCGATCCGCCCGCGCAGCCAGCCGAACATCTCGTCCAGCGGCGCCCGCAGCGCGGCGCTCCGCACCACGTCGCGGTCCTGCGTCATCCGGCCGATCGGGCAGCCGCGCAGCACCTCACGCTCGCGCAGCAGATAGGCCGCGACCCGGTCGTACGCCGTGCCGGGCGCGGACAGGCACTCCTCGGCGGTCGCCTGCATGGCCTCCGCGGTGCGTCGGATCGCCGCCAGCGCAAGGTCGGACTTGCCCGAGAAGTGGTGGTACATGCTGCCCTGGCCGACGCCCGCGCGGTCCAGGATCGCCTTGGGGCTGGTGCCGACGTAGCCCCGCTCCCACAGGAGTTCCTGGGTGCTCCGCACCAGGCGTTCCTGTGTGCCGGGTCGTTCCTGAGTACTCATGATCGGAGTGTACATACCAGTAGTTACAGAGATCAAGAGCGGGCGGAGCAGGCGCCCGTGCCCCGTCTACTACCCGGGCGGTACGGACGAAGCCGCTGGCCGTACGACGACGGCGGGCCGCCGAACGGCGAGGCTCGGCAGGGACGGGGCGCACCCGAAGGGGCGGGCAGACCCGTCACCGACCCCGCCGCAGTGAGGAGTTGATCGTGATGTTCGCACTCGCCGAGCCCTGGTCCACAGGTGGCCCCGGCCCCTGGATCCTGCTCGTTCCCGTCCTGTGGGCGCTCGCCGTCTTCGGCGTGGTGACGCTGCTCCGCCGCACCGTCCGGCGCCACGGAGGACCCGGCCGGCCGCCGTACGGCCCGCGGGCCGCCGCCCGTGCCGAGGTGCCCTCGCCGCTCGCCGTCCTCGGGCGGCGCTTCGCCTCGGGTGAGATCGACGAGGAGGAGTACTGGCGCCGACTGTCCGTCCTGGAGGAGCACTTCGGCGCCGGCCCCAAGGGGGGCACGGCATGACGGCCGCCGGCCCCACCGGCGCCTGACCTCCGGGTCCGCTGACGCCGGCCGGAGGTCTGCCGGCCACCAGTCGTCAGCCGTCAGCCGTCAGCCGTCAGCCGTCAGCCGCCAGTCGTCAGCCGACCTTTGTGCCCGGGAGCAGGGTCCGCGGGCCGGCCGTCGGGTGGGCGTCCTCCAGTGGCGGCGGCGCCCAGAGGGGGCGGACCGTCCGGACCCCCTCGGGGCCGGCGGCCGGCGCCGGAAGGGTGAACCACACGACCTTGCCGTGGTCCTCCGGGCGTATCCCCCAGCTCTGGCTGAGCGCCGCGATCAGTGCCAGGCCGCGGCCGCAGGTCTCCCAGTCGTCGGCGGTCCGCAGTCGCGGCAGCCGGGGGTCCTCGTCGTGCACCGAGACCGTCAACTGGTCGAGGAGCACCCACAGTTCGACCGTGCAGTGTTTGCTGGGGCGGGCGTGCCGGTGGACATTGGCGAGGAGTTCGGTCACGCCGAGTGCGGTGGGGTCCACCAGGGCGTCGAGACGCCAGTAGCGCAGCTGCGCCGAGACGATTCTTCGCACGTGCCCGATGCGGGCCGGAGCGGCTTGGAGCTCCACCGTGCAGTGCCTGCTGGGCTGCCTGATCACGACCGCGACTCCCTGATGAGGCCGGGCGCCCCCGTGCCTGGCGGGGGCGAAGATCGGATCCAGCGATGCCGGCTGCACCACAGCGTCACCGCTGGTGAACCCTCAGTGATACGAATCCAGGGTCAGTCAGACGGTGCGCTCCCGCAACCGCACCGGCGCGGTGGCAGCGGGCCCTCAGGAGCGGGGCGGACGCGCGGCCTCCAACGCCTTGAGGAAGAGCTCGGGGGTGCCGAGGGTGAGCGAGTAGCGGTTTCCGTTCAGTCGCGCCAGCGCCCGGTCTCGCGCCGCGAACAGCGGCCGGTGGGCCTGCACGGCCTGTAGTGGAGCGCTGTCGATCTCCGTGCCGTAGCTGGTCAGCAGGGCCAGCCGGCCGTCCCGGATGACGACCTGCCCGGCACGGGTCAGCGAGCGCAGCCAGCGCTCGATCCGTACGCCGGTCGCATTGAACTCCGGCTCCGCCATGGCCGGCACCTCCTCGGTGAGACGGGCAGCTGCCCTCCACCGCCCCTTGTGGGAAGTTTGCCGCCACCGCGCCCGGTGCACCAGTGCCCCTGCTGGACGGCGGCTTGTACAACGGGCCTGCCCCAGGGCCGCCTTGGAGTCTCCCAAAGCGATGTTTATGCAGGTGAGAAGGGTGCGGAGGGTGGCTATAGTCGGAATCGGCCCGGCGATTCGCGCGGGCTCTGTCACCCCCTGAGGAGCGCGCCGGTGAGCACCGCACAGCAGCCGCAGAGCCGGCCCGACCACGAGGCCGCGGCGAAGACCCCGATACCGACCGTCGACGTCGACCGTTCGGATCCGGACTACCGAAGCTGGCTCAAGGAAGCCGTACGCAAGGTCCAGGCGGACGCCAACCGCACCGCCGACACCCACCTCCTGCGCTTCCCGCTGCCCGAGAAGTGGGGCATCGACCTCTACCTCAAGGACGAGTCGACGCACCCCACCGGCAGTCTCAAGCACCGGCTGGCCCGCTCGCTGTTCCTCTACGGGCTGTGCAACGGCTGGATCCGCCCCGGCAAGCCCGTCATCGAATCCTCCAGCGGCTCCACGGCCGTCTCCGAGGCGTACTTCGCCTCCCTCATCGGGGTGCCGTTCATCGCGGTGATGCCGGCCACCACCAGCCGCGAGAAGACCCGCCTGATCGAGTTCCACGGGGGCACCTGCCACCTGGTCCAGGACCCGCGGACCGTCTACGAGGTCTCCGCCCGGCTCGCCGCCGAGTCCGGCGGGCACTACATGGACCAGTTCACCTACGCCGAACGGGCCACGGACTGGCGCGGCAACAACAACATCGCCGAGTCGATCTACCAGCAGCTGCGGCTGGAGCGCTACCCCGAGCCGGCGTGGATCGTGGCCACCGCGGGCACCGGTGGCACCTCCGCGACCATCGCCCGCTACGTCCACTACATGCAGTACGACACCCGTATCTGCGTCCCCGACCCGGAGAACTCCTGCTTCTTCGACGGCTGGCTCACCGGTGACGCCGCGACGCACTGCACCACCGCCTCCCGCATCGAGGGCATCGGGCGGCCGCGGATGGAGCCGAGCTTCGTGCCCGGTGCCATAGACCGGATGATGAAGGTCCCGGACGCGGCCAGCATCGCCGCCGTGCGCGCCTTGGAGACGGCGATCGGCCGCAAGGCGGGCGGCTCGACCGGCACCGGCCTGTGGAGCGCTCTGAGGATCGTCTCGGAGATGGTCGCCGAGGGGCGCAGGGGATCCGTCGTCACCCTGCTCTGCGACCCCGGCGACCGCTACCTCGACAAGTACTACTCCGACGACTGGCTGGCCGCCCAGGGCCTGGACATCGCGCCCTACGCGCGCACCATCGAGGACTTCCTGGCGACCGGTTCCTGGCCGGCCGCCTGAGCCTCCTCGCCGACCCGGTCAAACGGCGCTCAGTCGCCGGTCCAGGGCGCGCGCCGACTTTCGGAAGGCCCGGCCGAGCCCCGGCCGGGCCAGCGTCATCACCCAGCGGAACGCCGCCGGACCGTCCGCCGCGAACGTCCACCGCAGCCGGGTGCCACCGCCCGCCGGTGTCAGCCGCCAGTCCTCCAACAGGGCCCGTAGGCCGGGGGCGTTGGTGGTGTCGACCCGGTAGGCGTAGTGCGCGTCCGGCTCGGCCGCCAGGACCGTCTCGGTGAAGCGGGTGCCGCCGGTGAGCCGCACCTCCCGGCCGCGGCCGTCGTGCGTGGACGCCGCCCGCGCGACGCCGGTGAACCAGCACGCCCAGCCCGGCACGTCGTCCACCAGCGCCGGGTACACCGCCTCGGGCGGGGCCGCGATCTCGGCGGCGAACACCAGCCGCAACGGAGCGGACTCGACGAAGTCGAGCTCGACGGGGCGGAGTCGGCGCGCCATGGGGACGAGCACCCCCTCGGGGACGGTCGGCGAACGCCGGGCGACGCGCCCGGCGCGCACACCATAACTGGCGGCCCGTCAGATGTCTGCGGTCCGCACAGCGCGGCTTCGCCACCGCCCCTGCCCACCGCTTTTACGGCGTATGCGCATCCGCCCGCCGTCGCTGGTGCAGCCGGCAGCGGCTGCCTCAAACACCAGCGGCTGTCGGCTGCGCCATCGGTCGCCGCCGGACGCACGCCGCCGGACGTGTGCCGCCGGACGTGTGCCGTCGGACGTACGCAGCCGGACGTGCGCCGCCGGACGTGCGGTGCCGTCCGGACCCCGTGGTGCGGCCCGTCGTCAGACCTCCAGGTCCGCCGGCGGCTCGCCCGCCACCACCAGCTCCGGCGGCAGCTCCGCGAACTCCGCCCGGGCCCCGGCCGGCAGTCCGGAGTCCGTCACCAGCACATCGACCTCGTCCAGTGTGGCGAACGAACTCAGCCCGACCGTGCCCCACTTGGTGTGGTCGGCGACCACTACTACCCGGCGCGCGGAGCGCACGAAGTGCCGGTTGGTCTCCGACTCGGCCAGATTCGGCGTCGACAGCCCCGCCTCCACCGATATCCCGTGCACCCCGAGGAACAGTACGTCGAAGTGGAGCGAGCGGATGGCGGCGTCCGCCACCGGCCCCACCAGCGTGTCCGACGGCGTCCGCACGCCACCCGTCAGCACCACCGTCGCCGCCCCGGCCAGCGGCCCGGAGCCGCCGCTCTCCGCCGCCCGCTGCGCGGTGTAGAACACGTCGGCGACCCGCACCGAATTCGTCACCACCGTGAGGTCCGGGACGTCCAGCAGCTGCTGGGCCAGCGCGAACGCGGTCGTGCCGCCCGCCAGTGCGATCGCGCTGCCCGGCGCCGCCATCTCGGCCGCCGTCTTGGCGATGTCCTCCTTCGCCGTCAGCTCCAGCGTCGACTTCGCCTCGAAACCGGGCTCGTGCGTGCTCGGCTCGCTGACCGGCACCGCGCCGCCGTGCACCTTCTCCAGCATGCCCTGCCGGGCCAGCACGTCCAGGTCGCGACGGACCGTCATGTCCGACACGTTCAGCCTGCGGGTGAGCTCGTTGACCCGCACCCCGCCGCGCCGCCTGACCTCGTCGAGAATCAGGGCCCGCCGCTGCTCCGCAAGGAGGTTCTGGTTGTCGCTCACCCCGGCCCGTCCCTTCCGCCCGGCTCGCCATGTCGGGTCGTACACGCCGGCTCCCGCCCGCGATCACTGGTTCCCTCATCCTCGCACGAGGCACTGACAGCGACGCCGCTCCGTCCGCTCCCGACCCGCCGCGCCGTCGCCACCCCCGTTATCTTCTCCACGGCCCCGCAACGGGGCTCCCGGCCTCCGGGCCCGGCATGACTTCTCCCCCCTGTTGGACCACATGATCCGGGGGGT